>JANLFJ010000015.1 GCA_024655825.1 Peptococcaceae bacterium
GCTTTCCTGCTCCGCTCCCTTAGTTCGTCAATTCTTGCGCTTGTACTCATTTTTCAAAACCACCTTTTTCTGGATTGAATACGGGCCAGGGAGTTCTCCCTGGCCCACCGCTTTTAAACAAGCACCGCACATTCAGCCTTTGTGTAAAGCTACCACAAACGATTCAAGTTTCGCTCAATAATTTTTAAACCCGATGGGTTATTTTATTACATTTTTTTCTCTCAGTTCTGTAATTTTCTCGCTTGAATAATTCAACAGGGTTTTTAATACCTGGTCCGTATGCTCACCGAGGAGCGGGGCGGCAGCCCTGACAGCGCCGGGGGTTTCCGACAGGCGGAAGGGGGTCCCCACTATTTTCATTTTTCCCACCCTGGGCTGATCAATTTCTGCTATCATTTTCCGGTAGTTTATCACCGGGTCGTGCACTACGTCCCTGACGGTGTTGATTGGAGAATAGGGCAGGGCAAATTCTTCGAATATTTTTATCCATTCAGCCGTTGTTTTCGTTTTGATCACTTCTGCCAGGATGGGAATCAATTTCTGTTTATTTTTTGTCCGCAGAGGATTCGTTTTAAAATCAGGCTCCTCAAGCAAATCTTCCCGTTTAAGCGCTTTACAAAAACTTTCCCAAAGCTTGTCATTGCCAATAGGCGTGATGATCCAGCCGTCGCTGGTTTCAAACCCTTGAAAAGGCGTAATCGTGGGATGCGCGCTGCCCAGGGGCTCCGGAATCTCACCCAGGATGGTGTAACGGGCAATGGCATTCTCCAGGATGTAAACCAGCCCATCGACCATTGAGGAATCGACATGCTGGCCCCTTCCTGTTTTCTGCCTGTACCACAGGGCGCTCAAGATGCCGATGGCTGCCTGGTGTCCAGCCACGATGTCGCCGACAGAAGTACCCACCCGGCATGGCGGTCCCCCCTCGGGCCCGGTTATGCTCATCAGTCCGCTGTAGGCCTGGGCAACCATGTCGTAGGCCGGCTTGGAAGCAAATTCAGGCGGGGTGTCATGGCCGAAGCCGCAAATGGAGCAGTATATGGCCGCCGGGTTGATCCTGCTGATTTCCTCAAAAGAAAACCCCAATTTTTTCATGGTATCAGGCCTGAAGTTTTCCACTACCACGTCCGAAACCTTTATCAGTTCTTGCAGTATCTTTTTCCCTTCCGGTTTTTTAAGGTCAACGCAGATGCTCTTTTTATTCCTGTTGATACTGATAAAATAGCCGCTTTGCACCCCGTCGCCTTCCTTTTCTTTAACGAACGGGCCGAATTCCCTGGAATCGTCGCCGATAAAAGGTTCCACCTTGATCACTTCGGCGCCGAGGTCCGCCAGGATCATCGTGGTAAAAGGCGCCGCCAGGACATGGCTTAAGTCTGTTACCCTGATTCCTTCCAAAGGTCCTACCACTTCGCATTCACCTCTTTTTCCAAATAATGTTAAATTCTGGGAGAGGAAACCAGTTTCCTCTCCCCTTCATTCATGGTTTTAAGCTTTTATGAACTCGCCGCCGCCCTTTTCCGGACCAAAAATACCGTCCAGGTGTTCTTTGCTCGGGGCATGTTTCTGGGTGAGTTTGCTGATAATCACGTAAGCAATGAAACTGACAATCAGAGACGGTATGATCTCCTGGATGTTTTTCATCCCCGGTACGTCAAAGCGGACGAACTCACGCCACCAGACGCAGGTTAAAAGCCCGATCAGCATGGAATAGAAAGCCCCGTGGCCTGTTCCCCACCTGAAATAGAGACCGCCGAAAACTGCCGGGAAGTAACTGGCGCCGAATATCGCTCCTGAATACGCCGTCATTTCCACGATGCCCGCCGGCGGTTTGAGGGTGACGATGAAAACCAGGGTGCAGTAAATAAGCATGCACACCTTTGTCCAGAAGATGTTTTTCTGGGGAGAAAGCGGCGCCCCGATAATGTTCCTGATGTCCCCGACAAGAGCCGTACCAACGATCAGGGTCACGGAAGCAAGCGAAGACATGCCGGCGGCAAACAAACCGGCCATGCAAATCCCCGACACCCACGGGTTGCCGAACCTATCCAGCATGAACCCGATGACCGTATCCGTTTTCTTGACCAAAACAGCGGCCTCTTCGGGCGTGACCATGGCATGGACAAAGGCTCCAATCCCCAGGATGGAAACCAGCGTTACGCCCAGTAGGACGGGTGCCCACAGCATTGCGGTCTTCATCGCGTGCGTATCTTTGATTGAATAAAAGCGGATCAGGCAGCGGGGTTCCGCAATTTGCTTGATGCCTACCGAGGCGCCGATGCCAAAGATATAGAGCGGCGCGACCATGGCCCCATAGGTGACCAGACCGGCGCCGATAGGCTTCCCGGCCGCGGTCACGTGCGCTGAGTTCGTGACGGCGCTCATGACTCCGCTTATGCTGCCAACATAGAGAAACGGTACTGCAACCATCAGAACAGCCACCACAAACATGATGATGCCCTGGATGGCATCGGTCCACAGCACGCTGTACATCCCTCCCCATATTGTATACAGCGTAGTCAGGAAGATAATCAAGAAAGCTCCCCAGGCATAAGGCATCCCTAAAAGGGAGGTCAGCAGGTGGGCGCAGCCCTTGGCAATCCCCACCATATACCAGATTGTGGAAAAGATAATTATTACCGCGGCGAGAATGCGGATGGCGCGGGAAAGTGAACTCTTATAGCGGTAGTCAAAATAGTCGGGAAGAGTGACCGAACCGAGTTTCGCCGTCTGATTTCTCATCCGCGGGCCCAGCACATGCCAGGACAGCATGCAGAAAACAGTCCAGTATACAGCTATCCAGACCCACGACAGTCCAAAACTAAAGGATGACCCCGCCTGCCCGATATAAGTGTTTGTGCTTAAAAAAGTCGAGTAGAATGCCAGGGCTACAACCCAACCCGGGATTTCCCTCTTGGCCACATAGTACTCGGAAACCCCCCTCGCGGCTTTTGCCTTGAAATAGTAACCGATATAAAGACAAACACCCATGTAGACAACCATTAAGAAAATAATCACCCAGTTTTTCGCCAGGTATTCAGCCATTATTATCCCCCCTCGTTTTACTTTCTTTGAAGTTTAACCGGGTCAATGATCAACCTTGGGTTTTTCGTCCGTGATCTCTATCTTGCGCTTGTAGACCAAATAAGTGTTCAATACCAGCAGCAGGGCCGTGCCCCAGTATGCGAACGCCGTCAGCCCGTCCATGTCCTTACACCTCCCTCTATAATCAAAATATTCTTGCTTCATTAACAAGTATATCTTATATGCCGATAAAAGTTCGCAGTTGCCGGCCAAGACAAGAAAAAAGGGACCCAACCGGTCCCTTTTGCCCGATGAAATGTTCTATATTCCCATGCTCTTCTTGAACTGTTTAATGTAATAACGGCTCACGGGTATTTTCTCTTCGGCGCATCCTTCCAGTGATAAAACGTATGTCTTGTTAAACCAGGGGATTATTTCCCTTATCTTTTTAGTGTTGACAATAAAGCTTTTGTGTGTTTGCAAAAAGACGGGCGGCGCCAGTTTCCGCGCGATTTCCCTGAGCGTGAAACTTGTTAAAAAAGTCCCTTTCTCGGTGCAAACAATCACCTTGCCTTTTTTCTCAACCCTTGCGTAAAATACTTCCGGGATCTTCACTACGACCAGGCGATCTGCTGACCAGAGCGTGATAATCTCACTGCCAACACCACTGTCAAACTCGGCGCCTGGCAGCGCACTGCTTGACCCGAAAAACTCATGGAGCTTACAAATTGTTTGTTCAAGACGCGTTTTAGAAAAAGGCTTGACCAGGTAATCCACAGCATTTAACTCGAACGCTTTTACGGCATAATCGTCAAACCCGGTGACAAATACAATTCTGGGCGGGGAAGGAAGATTAGCCACTTCCCAGGCCGCCGAAACGCCGTCTTTTACGCTCATTTTTATGTCCAGGAATACCACGTCAACATCATTCTCTTTGACAAAATCAACCGCTTCTTCTCCATCCTCACATTCGCCGACCACTTCTACGTGTCCAATTTCCTCTAGAAGACACCTTAATTCTCCTCTTGCGGGAAATTCATCATCAACCAGCAGCGCCTTTATCATTTCCTAAAACTCCCCTTTTGAGAATTTAAAAAACAGCACCGTTTTCTCCAAGTGGAATGGGTACAGTGACCCTTGTTCCTTTCCCGAGCTTGCTTTCTATCTTCAAGCCAAAGCTGTTTCCATAAATGTTTTGCAAACGGCTGTGCACGTTGGAAAGCCCGATGTTTTTGCGTTTTGGGTCATACTGCAGCACTTTTTCAAGCAAATCCGGCGGCATGCCGACACCATCGTCTTCAACAATCAGGTATGCCTTGTCGCCGCGCGCTTTTCCGGTAATAACGACCTTTCCCCCTTCCTTTTTGGGAAAAATGCCGTGTTTAATGGCATTCTCCACCAGGGGCTGGAGAATCAACGGAGGGATGAGACAGTTGCACTTTGGATCTATATTATAGATTACCTTTAATTTATCACGAAACCTGGCCTGCTCGATCTTCACATAAGAATCGACGTGTTTTATTTCCGTCTCCAGGCTCACCAGCTTATCTAGCTTACTTAAATTGTTCCGGTAAAACTCGCCCAGGTGAATAAGAAGGTCTCTAGCCGTTTCCTGCTCTTTCCGGCAGTAATAAACGATGGTATTGAGGGCGTTGAAAAGAAAATGGGGATTGATCTGCGCCTGCAGCGCCCTTATTTCGGCCTGTGCCAGCAAATGAGCCTGGCGCTGCCCCCTGCTTATTTCAATCTGCGTCGAAAACAGCTGCCCCAGCCCTAAGGCAAGTTCAGTTTCAAACGGGGTAATGCTGTTTTCAGTCAGCTTGTAAAGGACCAGGGCGCCAATAACTTCATTATTTTCCTTCAAGGGAACGACGACCTTTGAGGAAAGAGGGCATTCCGCCACGGGGCAGCCGATTCCTGCTTTCTCCTGGACAAGTTTGAAGCGCCCCGTCTGCAGGACTTCACGTGTACTGCTGGTAATAACATCATTGCCCGCTTGGTGATGGTCGCTTCCTGCCCCCACGAAAGCCAAAATCTTGTCGGGGGAAGTTATGGCGACTGCTCCCAGCTCCTCCACCTTTCCAAAAATGATCCCGGCTGTTTTTTGAGCAGAAGCGCAGTTAAGCCCTTTGCGAAGGTAAGGCAGGGTATCGTTGGCAATTTTCAAAGCAAACTGTGCGGCCGTGGCCTCAACCTTTTCCTGTGCCCGGTGGACGCTGTCCAGAATGGCAATAAATGCTGCCACGCCGAAAGAGTTTATAATGATCATGGGGGGACCTATTACCGACACAAGGCGTACCGCCTGCTCCAGCGGTTTCGGTATCAGCAGGAGGAGTCCCATATGAAACACTTCCAGGATAAAAGCAACCACCAGGGCGGAAAACCACCTGTCTTTCTTGTACCGAAACTTATGATGAATGAACCCGGCCAGCAGTCCTTCGAGGATGGTTGAAACGGCGCTGGTCCCGGCCGTAAAACCGCCCAGCATATAACGGTGGCAACCCGCGATCAGGCCTGCCCCCAGTCCGACCACGGGTCCCGCCATAAGTCCTGCCACAATCGGTCCTACCGCCCTGTTGTTGGCAATGGCCCCGTAAACAGGAAGACCGTTATATGTTCCCAATATCCCAATTATTCCGAAAAATGTGGCCAGCAGAACCTGTTCGGGGTATTTGATCTCCCTCCTCAGCATGATGGTCTTAAAAACTCTCGCCCTGCTGAGAAGAAAAACAAAAAGAAGAACCACCGTCAGGCCGGTATAAAGCTGCAGCGTAATGTCCTTGATCAAACGGCCTCATCTCCCTCTTTTTGTTCGTGACCTATTGAATGTGACTTCATTATTTCATTATAAATTTTATCATTTTTTTATTATACTGGCTACTTTGTCCAATCCAAAGCGGCAGCAAACAACCCCGCTTAAGCGTTGGCGGCCGGCGAAGCGCCGCCCGTGTCCCTTATGAACCCGTGCTTGAAGAATTCTACCAGCTGCCTGGCCGCCTCCTCGAACGTCAGCTGGTTGGCCAGGATGAATTCGGGGTTTAAGACGGCCTGGACGGAAGCCAGCACTGCGGCGGCGGCGATCCGGGGGTCTATGCTCCCGGCAAGCCTGTTTTGGCCCTCTTTGAGGAAAATGCCAATCAGAAGGTGCGCCCTCTCCATCCGGTATTTGTCGATCTTTTCCCAGTACTGCGGGTAGTGCCGGTTTAAATCCTGCATAACCATCGGGTTTATGAAAGTGCGGCCGACGTGATAAAAAATGTTGAGGATGTCTTCAAACTTTTTATCGGGTTCCTTGTCGGAGGCGATTATTTTTTCCAGCCTGCCGCCAACCGTGGAAAGAAGCTTGTCGATAACAGCCTCGATTATCTCGTCCTTGCTGTTGAAATAGCGGTAAACCGTCCGCTTGCTCACTCCCGCACCGGCGGCGATCTCGTCGACCGTGATCCTGTAAAACCCTTTCTGCCGTGATAATTCCGTAAATGCCGCAATGATCCTCTCTTTAATGACAATTCCCCCCTCCCTGTCCACACTTGATTCGCCCGGTCCTAGCCGACTTTCTTCTTAAACTTAAGGGTGCTGACGGTCAACAGGACCACCGAAAAAACCAGCAGGCACGAAACCTGTCCCACCAGGTAGCCCAACCCAATCCCCTTCAGCACGATGCCCCGGATAATATCGAGATAATACGTTAACGGAATCAGGGCGCCGATGTAATATATCAACCTGGGCATGGCGTCGCGCGGGAACATGAACCCGGAAAGCATGATGCTGGGAAGCATGAAGAAGAAGGCCAGCTGCATGGCCTGCATCTGGGTCCTGGCTATATTGGAGACGAGTATGCCCAAACCCAGGGAAGCCGTGATAAAAAAGAGGGTCAGCAGGTAAAGCTCCAACAGGCTTCCCTTGATGGGAACATGAAAGACAATTTTGCCGATCAGCAGAGCCAGGGTTATCTGAATGTAGCCCAGCACAATGTACGGCAGTATTTTCCCGACCATCAGCTCATAGGATTTTACCGGCGTCACCATCAGCTGCTCCAGGGTGCCGCGCTCTCTTTCCCTCACTATCCCCATGGCAGTAAGCATGACCATGGAAAGGGTCACCAGGATGCCGAGGATGGCAGGAACCATGTAATACGCGGTAATCCCGTCCGGGTTGTACCAGGAACGGACCCTGATATCGTAAGGAGGCCCTGTAATATGAACCCTGCGGGCCAGGACATCCTGGGACTTGATAAGGCCGATGGAATTGGCCACGGCAACGGCCTGGTTGGAAACCATGCTGTCGCTGGCGTCCACTATTACCTGGATAGAGGCCTGTTCGCCCCTCCTCAAGTTCCGCGCATAGTCCGGAGGGAAAATGATTCCTGCTTTGGCCTTCCCGCTGTCGATCATCTCGTTGACTTCGTCATAGCTGTTTGCCGTGTATTTTACGTCGAAGTACCCTGAAGCGCTGAAAGCATCCAGCATTTCCCTGCTTTCGGCGGTAAGAGACTGATCGAAAACCACCGTGGAAATGTGTTTTACTTCGGTCTGGATGGCAAAACCAAACAGCAAAAGCTGCACTAAAGGGAGCATAAACGTCAGGGCCAAAGTCATCCTGTCCCTGCGGATCTGTAAGAATTCCTTGTATAAAACGGCCAGGATTCTATGCATTCTCGGTCCCTCCCCTGCGTCGTTTGGACAAGGCCACGAAAACGTCTTCCAAAGACGGGATAATGGCTTTCGGTCTCACGCCGACAGCTTTGTAAAGGTCCTCTTCATTCCCCGCGCCGTCCAACAGCACATGGAGAAGCGGCCCGTGAACGGTGCAGTCCTTCACATAAGGAAGGGCCGCTATTTCTTCCATCCTCTCCATGGCCCCGGGCAGAGCCAGCTCCACCAGGTGCCCGCGGAGAACGCTTTTTTTCAAGTTGCCCGGAGCGTCCACCGCCAGCAGCTCTCCTTCCGAGATGAAGGCGATTTTGTGGCAGCGTTCGGCTTCGTCCATGAAATGGGTGGTGACCATTACGGTCGTCCCGGACACGGCCATTTCCCGGATGAGGTTAAAAAACGCGCGGCGGCTGGTGGGGCTCACTCCGCTGGTCGGTTCGTCAAGAAAGACCAGCGAAGGGCGGGCGATGATGGCGCATCCAAGGGCCAGGCGCTGCTTCCAGCCGCCGCTCAAATTGGCGACCAGTTCCTTTTCTCTCCCCAGCAGCCGGGCCATGGCAATCATTTCCCGGATGCGCTCCGCTCTCTCCCGGCGAGGGACGTTATAGATGCCGGCGTAAAAGCTCAAGTTCTCTTCCACGGTCAGGTCTTCGTAAAGGCTGAATTTTTGGGACATGTAGCCGATTCTCGCTTTGATCTTTTCCGTCTCTTTCATCAGGTCATAGCCCAGGACCGTTGCCGAACCTGACGTCGGCTCAAGAATGCCGCAGAGCATCCTGATGGCCGTGGTTTTTCCCGCCCCGTTGGGTCCCAGAAACCCATATATTTCTCCCCTGCCAATCCTGATGTTCAATTTATCCACGGCGACAAAACCGCCAAAGGCTTTGGTCAGGTTTTCCGTAACGATGACGTCTTCCATCAGCTCACCTCTTTCCCGGCCAGGGCCACGAAAATATCCTCCATGGAAGGAACTGTTTCCTCCAGGGAGATAATCCCAATATTCCTTTCCCTGAGCCCTGCCTTAACCAGGGCTATGTTGTCCTCGTTCTTTTCCACAACCAGGTGGAATTTATCGCCGTAAAAATAAGCATCGATAACCCCGGGAAGCGAAGCAAGCGAGCTTGCTTCGCTTAGTGCCGCCGCCTTCAGTTCCAGCAGGCAATAGGGGAACTCCTCCTTCAGCTTCGCCGGCGAGCCGGCAGCCGAGATCCTGCCCCGGTCAATGAAGGCCACCCTCATGCAAAGTTCCGCCTCATCCATATAGGGCGTGGAAACGAGGATGGTTCTACCTTCCTTGTTTAAGCGGTAAAGTATCTTCCAGAATTCCTTGCGCGACTCCGGGTCTACTCCGTATGTCGGCTCGTCAAGCACCAGGAGGTCCGGCCTGGTAACCAGGGCGCTGGTCAGGGCCAGCTTCTGCTTCATTCCCCCGGACAAATTGTCGGCCAAGCGGTCTTTATAGGGCAGGAGATTGGTCAGCTCAAGGATCTCATCGGCCCTTTGGCGGATCAGGCCTTTATCCAGCCCGTACATGGCTCCGAAAAAACTGATGTTCTCCATGACCGTCAGGTCGCCGTACAGGCTGAACCGCTGGGGCATATAACCCAGCTTTTCCCTAAGCTCTTCCAGCTGTTCGGGTTTTTTCCCCATCAGCAGGACCTCCCCCTGGTCCGGAGTAATGAGACCGCAGATCATCCTCATCAGGGTCGTCTTCCCCGCTCCGTCCGGGCCCACCAGTCCCACAATCTCGCCCTTTTCCACCTTCAGGTCAACGGCCCTCACGGCTTCAACTTTTCCGAACGATTTGCTCAACCTCGTTATCCGTATCATGTGTTTCACTGCTCCCGGTCAAAGCTGACATCCGCCGGCATTCCCGGTTTGAGAACGCCTCCGGCGCTGTCGATCCTGATTTTCACGGCGAAAACGACATTGGTCCTTTCCTTTTTTGTTTGGATCGTTTTGGGAGTAAACTCGCCCCGGGAGGCAATTTCCTCCACCAGTCCCTCAAAACTCTTGTTGAAGCCGCTCACGCTGAAACTGACCTTTTGCCCCAGTTTCACCCTGGGCAGGTCGTCCGTGGGGATGTATACCCTGATCCAGAGGTCGTTCAAATCGGCGACGGTGGCAATTGAAGCTCCCAGCTGGACAAACTCGCCTTCCTCATAGTTCTTTGACAGCACAACCCCGTCCACCGGGGAGTATAATTTCAAATCTTCAAGCAGGGCTTCGCTCGCTTTCAGGACCGCCCTGCATCTTTCCACCTCGGCACGGGCCGCCTCAATCTGTTCAGGCCGGCTTCCCTCTTCCAGCAGGCTTAATCTGGCTTCCGCCGCTTCCAGCTTGCTTTTGCTTATTTCACAGGCCGTGCGGGCCTGTTCCACCTCTACGGCAGGAACTGCCCCTTCTTCGTAAAGGGCCTCCATTCTCGCCAGGTCGTCGGAAGCCTTCTGGTAATCGGCCCGGGCTATTTTCACATTGGCGGCCGCTTCGTTCTTTTCCTGGACCCGAGCGCCTGACAGCAGGTCATTCAAGGAAGCCTCCGCCTTGACAACGGCCAATTCATCCCTTTCCCTCTGGGCAACAAGGTCCTTGCGGGAAAGCTCCGCCACCAGCTGTCCTTGTTTAACATAATCCCCAGCCTTGACGGCTATTCTTTCAACGGCTCCCGCCGACCTGGCGTTCAGTTCAATGGTGGTGGCCTCAATCGTGCCGGTAGCCTGGATAACGTCCCCTGTCCGGCTGAAAAACCCTTTATAAACCAGGTAACTCCCGGTCAAAAGAAGCATCAGGACCGCTGCCGCTGCCGCCGCTCGCCTCTTTTTATCCACAACCATACTCTCCTCTCCCCTTTTTCGCTGTACTCTCGGACAAGTATACTGCTGTCATAAAATCAGTTTACTTGGTTTCATGATAGCACTATTAGCGAACAAATCCAAGCCGGTTCCCTGACAAAAACGTATTAAAAAAAACAAAAAGGTTAGTTCGCCATCGTTTATGGTCAACCAACCTTTTTTCTCGAAAAGAGGACATTTGAAATAATCCTATTTTGGGGTAACCGGAATTTGAACCTTAGTTGCTATTTTCCCATCCCCGTACCTCTAACTTGTCAGGGCAGACCTGTAATTCTCCCACTGTTCCCTGGCCAGCCTGTTCAGGGCAGGCTCAAGCCCTTTTTCAGAGAAAAGAAGGTTGAACCATTTCCTTGCCTCCAGGTAGCGGCCGAGCCTGCCGTGAAGCTCGCCAATCAAATAAATCAGCCTGTGTTTCTCTATGGGCACCTTGTCCGGGTCCTCATACGAATAAACTTCTTCAAACAAAGACACGGACCTGACAAGGTACCTTTCTTCCTCTTCCTTGTTGCCCAGGTAGCGGTAAAGCCAGGCTATCCTCAGCAAAATCCCGGCAATGATCGATTTTGGCTGGTGGAGAAAATTTGCGCATAACAGGCACAACTTGTAACACCGGAGGGCGTCCTCAATATTTCTTGGCCCGCAGAGGTCGACCGGCTGTACTTTCATTACGTATTCCTTTCTTAAAACCTCTTTTTTATCCGGCGTAGGCAAAATGAAATTTTCCGTAAAAGCGCAGCCGCAGCGAGGGCAGACCCCGACTTCATAAAAATAAGGGTTTTCTCCCTCGTAATAAGTGCAAAAATCAGCATCCTTTTTAGTTATGACAACCCTGCTGGTCCTGACCTTCTTCGTTTTAAAGCGAGCGTCACAGTTAAGACAAACCAGTGTTTTGTCATATAAATATACAGCTGCGTCCATGAAGCACCTTTCCTCTGGTAAACTCTAATAAATTTTACCATATAATATTATTAATTTCCAGGCCTTTTGTCCCGATTTTTCTTTCTTTGTTGCTGCAATTCCATTTCTTTGCGCAGTACTTCCTTGTCCCTGGCCATTCGTTTGGTCAAGCAATCCTGCCAGCCTGCCCCAAGGTATTCCGTCTTATCCTTTTTTGACCCTTGCCCAGGCGTTTTCCGGAAGATCACGCCCAGCAAGAGAATATTAACTGCCGTAAGGATGAGTCCTAGGGTCAAACGGTCGGCAACGCTTCCACCCTCTCCTTTTGAGGTCGTCAAGAAAGAAAAGAAGGCAACGACAGCCGCTTCCAGGGCAACAATAAAGGAAAAGGTTTTTAGGCCGGCCAGCAAGGCTTCCTTTTCGCCTTTATCGCTCGCTTTTCCTTCTTTCCCTGCCTCATCCTGTTCAGGAGCAAGACGAAACGGTTTCTCTTCAGGGCCTCTTTTTTGTTCACACCGTTTAAAATAAGAATACCGGCACTCTTTGAGCACCCGCGCCATTTCTTCAAACCTTATCCGTTCCGCAGCGCACAATTCCTGGATAATTCGCTGCAGGTGCAAGCCGTCGCCGTTTTTCTCCGGCCGCCAGGCTGTTGACAACTGCCGTAAAAACCGCTGGAAATTGCTTTCGGCATCCCCTCCCAGCAACAACGGAAGATAGACGAAAAAGACCGTCAGGCTGCGCGGGTGAATAAACAGGTAGTCGATATCCAGTAGAAAACACCTGTCATACAAAAAATAGTTTTTACACCCGGAAACGCATTTGATCATCAAATCAAGGACATCCAGCAACCCATCCCTCGTCAGGTTTTTCTCGCGCAGGTAATTGGCCAGAGGAACCGTTTCCCCCGCTTCGTACCACAATTCGACCCTTTCGTTAACCTGCCGTTTATGGACAATTACTGCCTGCAGCCGGCGATTATGCCTGATCATCTCCACTTGGTACTGCAGGATCCTTTCCTCTCCGTTAATGTCAAATACAAGCCAGCTGCCGGAAGAATCCTTCTCCCAGCGGACATTTGCCCTGTTTTGCAAAAAGGTAAAAACGTTTTCTTCCATCAATCTCTCTTACCTCTTATTTTTCCAACGCTTTTTCTTTCCTGGATTTAAAGATTTAACGCCCTTTCAGCGGGGCGGCCGGCAGACCTTGCAGGGCTCGTACTGCCTTTTGGCCTCTTTCAGGGTAACAGGTATCTTGCTTTTTCGCAGGTAGCGGCACCCGCTGGAATGATACTTTTTGCCGGTGCGGGTGACATAAACCGTTACCGCTTCTTCATCCGCGTCTTGCTCAAACAGCCCTTTTTCTTTGTGTTCCGTGACAACGCCGTTAGAACCCGAAAGCCAGGCCCTTTCAATCGCCGCATGTCTTATGGTAAATACCGCCTCTTTTAAAAAAGGAAGCGGTATCTCCAGGAGGTAGTCTGCCAGAACGACAACATCATCCGGGCCGAAGTCCTTGCCGGGAACCAGGCCGTATTCAAGGTAAAGCGGGTTGCCAGTTTTTTCC
Source organism: Peptococcaceae bacterium (assembly GCA_024655825.1). Classification (NCBI taxonomy): domain Bacteria; kingdom Bacillati; phylum Bacillota; class Clostridia; order Eubacteriales; family Peptococcaceae; species Peptococcaceae bacterium. Next base: position 12,992 of record JANLFJ010000015.1, read on the forward strand.
TTAAATGCGTATTCGCTCTTGGGCAGTTCAACTAAACGCAGGGTGAGCTTACCCGGCTCAAGATACCGCAGGTCCATATTCTTTTGCATTATTTTCTCAGCTGCATACTGCCCGGCGCTGTCTATTCCTGGGGGAAATACTCTTAAAAGGTCGCTCCCAGCGCCTTTGGCCGCTTCCCCGATAAATCCTTCCAGGTCATTTTCATTTAGTTCTCCGCTGAGCAGTTTCCTGATTATTTGCCCGGTCAAATCAGGTGGACCATTTTCCTCCTGCGCCTTCGGTTTTTCTTCCCGCTCGTCTTCCCATTCATTATAAAAAGAGAGCGGGTAAGCCGAGGACGCTATTTCCCTGGCGGTCTCCCTGACCGCACAGTCCAGCGCCATTTGAATGCAGGCCGCTTTGACGACAAAAAGATAAAGTATAAAACCGAATAAGAAAAAAGGAAGAGCAACTGCGGCTTCAACTGTTAAGGATCCCCTGCTGCCCAGTCTCTTCACCCGCACCTCTCCTCAATACCCGACAAAAGTTTCACACTTCAAACGGTATTTGCCGCTCTTGAAATTCTCAAGGTGCAGTGCCGGTATAAACCAGAGGTTGATTTCCACTTCGGCCGCGGCCCGGCACGCAGCCCGGTAAGCGGAAAGCGCAAAATTCTCTTCCTGGCGCATCTCCCTCATATTGACCTCCATCAGCTGTTTTATCCTGTCAAGCCGCGTTTCCTCGCTTTGCAGCAGCAAAAACAGGCGTAAATAGTCGGAATACTTCATTTTCAACCCTGGCAATTCCGGGTAAAAGGGAACCTCTTCGCCCTGGTACAACCTGGCGACATCCGTGCAGGCAGGCGGAATTCCGCCCGCCAAGGCGGAAGCCAGCCGGAAAAAAGGATGCGTGATTCTGCTTTCAAGGAAACACTGCAGCACATTGACCGCGTAGCGCAAAAAGAAAATCTTCCGGAAGACCGTTAGCAAGTTTGTCAATTCGGACGCATTCCCGCCTATTATGTATTCGACTTCACCCTTTTGGAAATAATGGTCGCGCACTGTGGCCGAAGTGAGGTAAGTGCACTTGTCCATGATATACCAGGTCAGATAAAAATTGTCGCGGCCCTGCAAGGCCAGGTCAGCCGTCCTCTGCCCCAGCTGGCGCAAATACGAGGAAACCCTTTCACCCTCTGAAGCGGCTAATCCCTCGTTTATCTCTTGGGGTTCGAGCCTGCCTGCGCCCGTCAAAAAAACGCTCCAGCCCTCTTCGCCTTCCGCCTCGCCGGGTATTTCACGCTCGATGCCGTTGTCACGCATCTTTTTCAGCGGCAGCCTTTTTTCGATAAAATCCAAGACCCGGCTTAAACCGGCGCCGTTATGCTTAACCTGCGGCTTTACGCTCAGGTCAGCCAGCACTAACCCTTCCATCTCGCGAAAAGCGGCCAAATACTCATCCAAAATGGGAGCATGCCGGCCGCTCACCCCTGGAGGCCCCGCCCGCCCGCTGTCGATCCTTTCCAGCGCTGCTGCGCTTTGATTTATTTGCTTGCGGAGAATGTCAACCTTTTGCCGCAAAAGGGCTGTCTCTTCATTTAAAAATTCTTTTGGGCTGCCGTTTTTTTCGTTATAGGCCCGGACATTGTCTTCATATTCTTTAATAAGCGGCATCAAACGGGAATCAAGCATCTCCTCCAGTTCCTCCAGGGCGGAAGCCGCTTTTTGGGCAAAGCCGATCGGCGCTTCTCTTAAATCGCCAAGAGAAACTATGATCTCTTCCTTTCTTTTATTTATCGCCGCGCATTCCGTCTTAAGCCTGGCCCTCGCCGCAGCGGCCTGCCGGCCGGACTCCATGAACCCGGCTTTCCCTTCCAGGCCGCAGCCGGCCAGCCTTTCCAACAGGTTTTCCGAAGTGGAAAGGGGCACTCTGTATTTCACGTACTGCAGGATTTGTTCCTTTATTGTTTCGTTGTTTTCCAGGCTGTCGCTCGCGCCGGCCGCGGTCTGAACGGATAAGACCTCATACCTGACCATGTTGAAACCGCCGGCTTCTTCTTTCAGATTTCTTCGCAAGTACTCTTCAATATCTCCGCTCTTAACCAGGCTGCCGTATATCCCGAATTCGGCGGACAGCCCTTCATGGCAGGCAGCCAGGGCTGACCTGGCCGCAGAGGCCAAAGTTGCGCTGACACGGTTTTCAGCCGCCATGATCCTTGCGGCGTCAACCAGCACTCCTGTCAGGACAAGCAGAGCCGTAAAAATGATCACGAGAAACAATGTTACGGCACCGCGGCAGTTTTTCACTACATTCATGCTCCTACCCGCCTCGGCGGCTTTTTGCCCATTTCCCGATTCGTTCCTTCAGTTCGCTGAGCTTGTTAAGCCCACCGCTCATTTCATTAATCCTTTCCGCGTATTCGAGGGTTAAGTCGACATTCCTGATATACTGGGCCGGTTTAATAATGCTCGCCGTCCCCTTCCCCGACAGGGGCAGCGTTTTCCTGCCGCCGAAAAAGGAAAGTATTTTTCCGCCGGGAACATTTATTTCCTGGGTAATCACCACCAGGACGTTCCTTGTGAGCAAGCCGTTCTTAATATTAAGAACAGCTGTGGTTTTGACCGGTTTGATAACGCCCCCGGCCAACCGTTGGTAAACAACTGATTGGATGCTTTGTTCTATAAAGAGCCGCCCGGTTTTCTCCGCCGGGTCGGCATTCTCCTCAGCGGGTGCTTCAAGGCTGGCCTCATCTAACACGGGAAACAGCCCCTCATACAGCCCTTCTCCTTCGGGCCACAGAGCTGCGGCTGCTTCAGCGGCGGCTGCCGCCGTCCTGTTAAGAAGGACCTGCTGGTACAGAATAAGGAGGGCTGCCGTCAGGAAGGCAAAGGCCAGCACCAGGACGGTAAAAACAAGCGCCGCTTCAACGGTGAAACTACCTTCCTCCTTCATCAAGGCGGGAGCAAACCTTTTCATCCTGCCTTATTTTTGCAGCGGCTGCTTCATGATATTATCCATTTCCGTTCCGAAAATGTTTTTCATGATCGCATCCACAAAATCAAAAACATAATGCCTGAACACCAGGGCTATCCCTACCAGTACGGCCAGGACCATCACCAGTTCGACCGTCCCGAGGCCTTCTTCTCCGCAGATGATGTTTCTCATCTTTTGCCCCACTTGCTTCCCCTTCCTTTCGACTCCATCGATTAAAATCCCCTGATCGCCAGCACCGCCGGCGTGGAAACAATGAGCATGATCGCAATAAGCATCAGCGCCAGCGGGAACAGCATTCTGGTTGAAGCTTCCTCGCCCAGCCGCCTCGCCGTGTGCTTGCGCATTTCCCAGCAATCGCTCCCCTGGGCGCTGAGGATAAGGACAAGCTCAGCGTTTCCCTTTCTAATATTGCGGACGACTGCTGAAACGAACCTGTTGATTTCAGGTATCCTGCATCTTTGGGCAAAGTCCTCATAAGCCCTCAAGTGCGGTTTGCCCGCTTCTATCTCTACCAGGCTTCTCCTCAATTCCCTGTAAAGCGGGGTGTTTTTGTGAGTTTCTTTCGCGATCTTTTCCCAGGCTCCGGTTATGGTCATCCCGGCACCCAAAAGAAGCGTAATCCTGTTCAAAAAGCCTGGAAAATCCGCCTGAAGCAGGAACCGCCTTTGCTTAACCTTTTTTTGCAGTTCGTAATCGGGAAGCAAATAGAGGCCGCCGGTCAGGACCAGGCAAAAAAGGAGAAAAGCGGCGTCTCTTTGGGCGGCCGCCAGCCCTAAAAATGCCGACAGCGCCGCCCCCGCCGTCATGTGCGCTGCTTTAGCGGCCTGGTGAAGCTTAAGGCGCCTGCCGGCGTTTTCCGCGCCGTAAAGCTCGGCCAGCTGCCAGGCTGTTCTCCGGTTCGCTCGCCCGGCCCCGTCGCATTTCAATAGCTCGACAGCCAGTAAACCAAGCGGCAGCAGCCATTTTAGAGGATAGTCGACCAGGTCGTCTTTTGCCGCTTTATTGCCGCCGTACTGCCAGAAATTTTTTATCGGCATGTTACACCTCGATATCCGTAATCTTCCTGGATATATAATACGCCGCGGCCAGCAGCAAGACTGCCGCCGTCATGGCAAACCTTCCGAAAGCGGTCTGAAAAACCGGGGCCATATAGTCGCCGGCGCTCCAGGAAAGGAGGATGAGCAGCAGTACCGGCATCACGTTCAATACTTTTTGCTCCATTTTTCTCTGGGACAACAGGGTATTGATTTCTTCTTTGATCCGGAGCTTATCGCCGATCACGGAGGAAGTCGTCCTCATGATCTCCACCATGTTCCCGCCGCTTTTTTTACCGATGGCAAAAACCTCGGCAAAATTCGCAATATCTTCAAGACCGGAACGCCTGGCAAACCCGGCCAGGGCGTCTTCAACCGGCTCGTTCATCTCAATCCTTCCGGCAATTACGGCAAACTCCCTGATGATGTAGGCATCCGCACCGGGATATAACAGTGCCAGGTCCTTCACCACTTCCTTGAAGGCATTCTCCACCGACCTGCCGGCCGACAGCGAAGCGGCTAGAGAATCCAGGGCATCCTTAAACTGCAGGTTTAACTCGTATTTGCGGGCGGCAGCCAGTTCCCTGCTCTTTATCCGTGGGTAAAAAACGGCAAAGGGTGCTGCCAAGGCGGCGATAAAAACGCTCCGGTAAAAGACGTAGGCGAGGGCGAAAAGGAACCCGGCCGCCAACAGCGTATAAAACACTTTTTCCCCGCCGTTCATATTATAAACGCCGTAGTCCGGGAGTTCATTTTTCGCTTCCTGCAGCGCCGCCCGCCGCCGCTCTTTTTTAAGTCGCTGCGCGGTAAAATAAACGACCAGGGACAAAACCGCCGAACATAAGACTATACCGGCAATCATCGCCGCGGCCTCAACTTTCGCCGGGTAGGCCGGCCATTTTCAGCTTGTGCCTGTTCAGAAGAGGATTGCCCGTCCTCTGCAGGCTACCGTTAACAATTCCGTCGCCGGCGGCGGCCGTTTGCCGGAAAACGAAAAGGGGATTGAGGACAATCTCCCCTTTTTCACAGCCCGCAACCTCCGTTATTTCCAGGACACGGCGCGAACTGTCGCGCAAGCGCGACAGGTGGACGACTATGTCGAGGGCTGAAGCGATCTGCTGCCTGACAGCTTCTAAGGGCAAAGGAGTACCCATCAGCACCATGGTCTCCAACCTCCTCAGCATATCGCCCGGCGTATTGGCGTGGCCCGTCGATAAAGACCCTTCATGCCCCGTGTTCATGGCCTGCAGCATGTCCAGGGCTTCCGGTCCCCGCACTTCCCCGACGATAATCCTGTCGGGCCTAAGGCGCAGTGACATTTTGATCAAGTCGCGCAGCGTTACCTGTCCCCGCCCCTCCGTATTGGCGTTTCTCGCTTCCATCCTCACCACGTTCTTGAGGGCTTTTAGCTGCAGTTCCGCCGAGTCCTCAATGGTAACTATTCTCTCGGACAGCGGAATAAAATTGGCCAGGGTGTTGAGAAACGTGGTTTTTCCTGAACCGGTGCCGCCGCAAATGAAAATGTTGTAGCGAGCCTTTACCAGCCTGCCGAGAAACTCGGCGGCTTCCCCGGTCAACGTGCCCCCGGCAACCAGTTCGTCCACCGTCAGGGGCCTTTCAGGGAACTTCCTGATGTTCATGACCGGGCCGTCCAAGGCCACCGGGGGAAGGATAACGCTTACCCGGGAACCGTCTTTCAACCTGGCATCGACAAGCGGAGAGGCTTCGTTGACAGCTCTGTTAACCCTGGACACAATCGACTGGATCATGTCCTCAAGCTTCTCCCGGCTCTCGATGGTTATATTCGTTTCGTAAACGCTGCCGCCCCTCTCAATAAAAACATGTTCCGGCCCGTTAACCATGATTTCCGTAATGGAATTATCCTCCATCAGGGGCTGGAGTTCTCCGAGCCGCCGCATCGCGTTGAACACCTGCCTGATAACCTCTTGCCTTTCCGAAAGGTCCAGGTAATACTCCCGTGTTTTCTCGAAAACAACCCTGGTTATCAGTTCTTCCACTTCTTCGTCCGACGGTTCTTCGCTAAAATCGACGCGCCTGCTGACCTCATCCCTGATTTCGCCGATCAGCCGTTCTTTCTTTTCCAGCCACCTCACCACCTGCCGCCGTCGTTCTGTGAAAACCCGGCATTCAATCGATAAATGGCTTCCCCGAAACAGGAATTAAGATCGAGTCCGTATTTGCCATGCCGCGGTATCACCAGTGAACCGACACGGGGAACCTCGCAATAAACATCTTGTCCGGCGAAACCTGGGGGCCTGGCTTCAGGAGGGTTTCTCGTCTCGCACATGTTGACAACATACTTGATTTTTCCGAGCAATCCGGCACCCTTACTGTTCTCGATGGACTGCAGCTCTTTCAGCAGGGCGTTCGTTTTTTTCGCCTGAACAACATCCCCGGTGACCACCATCATTATCTCGTCGCAGGCTTCGAGGACAGCCAGGTTGTTGCTGTCCAGGCAGGCCGACATATCAACAAAGATGCGGTCGTAACGCCTGGTCAGGCCCAGGATGTTTACCAGCAGACGCAGTTCGCTGGCCAGGTTTTCCTTCAAATCCAGGGCACTTGCATGCGGCTTAAAAAAATAAATACCATTATGGAAACAGTCCTCGCACCTGGCGCCGTCCACTTTGTGGGCAAGGTCCCCGCCGCCTTTTCTGAGGAAAAAAAGAACATTGGAAAGGCTGCAGCCCTGTTCGCCGCTGAAAAAGAGTTCCGTAGAAGGCGTCATTTCCAGGTTCAAATAAAAAACGCTCTTGCCTTCCCAGGCCGAATGAAGCGAAGACCCCACGGCCAGCGTCGTTTTGCCCGTTCCCCCGGCTGCCGAATAAAAGGCGACCACTCGCGTCTTTTTGCTGCCGCCCGGCGGGAAAGAAAACTTGCTGTTTTTTCGGGCATAAATATCCATTATCTGGTTGACCAGCCTCTCACCGCACTGGTACTTGAAAATCGTTTCCTTTTCATTTTCAGGCAAAGGTTCTTCCCCTGCCAGAAAAACGACGACACCAGCACCGTCCCAGTCACGCTTCTCCAACGTAAACCCGGGGCCAAGGAGGAGCAGATCGACAGACTCTTTTTTCTTTTCCAGGTAGTCGCGCAAAAAAGAATCCTCATTAAAGGAGGTCACCTCAAACCTGCTGGAATAGTGGGAAAGCAAAAAATCCACCAGGCTGCCGGAGTATTCTTCATCTTTGTCGGCAATAACAACATGTATTCTCGCCACTGCAAATTCCTTCTTCACTTACATTTTATGCCGTTTATTCTTTAATATTCTACATATTATTATATTTTCCTGCACTGTCATATATTAAAATTTTGTTATTTTTGACTCATTTCCGTTATGCGGTCAGGGCCAAAAAACAAAAAGGCCCGGCTTATACCCGGAGCCCGGAACCTATTTAAAACAACCTCATTTTTCGATCATTTCACTTTTGCCCGTATTTTTCATCCGCCCATTGCTTCAGGCTGCGGCATTCATCCGGCGAAAGCAGCCTGGCCTCGCCTATATTTCTGACCAGGTAAGCAATCCTGGCGCCTTCCTCCACCACTACTGCATTGGCATAAGCCGCCTCAAGATCAGGCCCGACAGCAAGCAGGCCATGATTTGCCAGCAGCACGGCATACCTGTCTCCCAGGGAGCCGGCAGCGATTTCTCCCAGCTCTACGGTCCCCATAGGGCGGTAGGGAGCTGTTTTTACAACTTCCTCCCCAACCAGCGCCGCCAGTTCGGCAACAAGAACAGGAAGGACAGTCTTACAGGAGGCCCAGGCCGTGGCATACGGCGAATGGGTATGACAAATGCCAAAAACGTCGGGCCTTTTCCGGTATACAGCAAGGTGCATGGGCGTTTCCGCCGAAGGCTTCCTGGAACCCTGGATAACGTTCCTTTCCAGGTCTACCACGACAATGTCCCCGGGAACCAGCTCCCTGTAATCCAGCCCCGATGGAGTTATGCAAACATATCCCGTCTCCCTGTCCCGCAGGCTGAAGTTGCCGAATGTCAGGGCAACCAGACCGGACTCCCTGGCTTTTTGGGCAATTGATATTACCTTTTTACGCTGTTCTTCCAAAACCACCTTAACCAAGACCGGCCTCTACCTGTCGAAATAGATGCTTTTACCAGTAACCGAGACCGGTATGCCCACGGCCAGCTCGCCTTCAATCAAGCCGAGTTTCCTGGCCGCAACCCCCACGCGGTACATGATCCGGTTGTCCAGGTTGAAGATGCTGGCCGTTTTGGCGGCAGAACCGAGGGCAATGCCGAGATCCAAGATGCGCCAGGCGCAAAGCGGTCCTTTGAATTCCGGACCTTCAACAGCCTGCAGCTCGACGCATTTTTCCTTGCCGCAGGCCCCGCAGTTGAGACCGGTAGGCTGCGGCGCCGCAAGCGAAAGCAGGAGCACCGCATCCGAGTTCCTCACGTTTTCCCCGTCCCGATCAAAATTCTTCTTATTGCTTTCATTTCCATACTCAACCATCGCCCCGGCCAGTTTTTTCAGATCGTCACCGCTGACTATCTTTATTTGGATAAAGTCCTTCCCAGCGGCTTTGGGGGCTGTCCTGGCGGCGATCGCCATGAACTCCGCCGCCTTTAAAAGGGCATCCTTCAAATTCTCTTCCATTTCCATCTCTCCCCTCGCCCGGGAAAATGCCCTTTCCCGGCTTAATCCTGTACTCTTTCTATTATAAAAGAAAAACTACCGCAAGGGTAGTTTTAAAAAAACTGGTTTTTATTCTCCCAGGATCGCCTTCAGGTCGCTTTCCGCTTCCGTTACCGGCATCAACTCGAAATTGTTCACCAAAACCTTCAGCACGTTCGGGGAGATGAAAGCCGGCAGCGAAGGACCCAGGCGTATTTTCCTGATTCCCAAATAAAGCAGCGTCAGGAGGATGGCCACGGCCTTTTGCTCGTACCAGGAAAGGACGAGCGAAAGCGGCAGTTCGTTAATCCCGCACTGGAAAACCCCGGCAAGTGCTTCCGCGATCTTGATCGCCGAATAGGCGTCGTTGCACTGGCCGATGTCCAGCAGCTCCATGCAGCGAAGGTTAATCTTGCCCAGTTCCATCGCCATCCTGGACCTGCGAGCCATTGAAGACCTGGCCTTTTAAGCGTTTTGCGGCAAAAACAGTTTAACGCGGCGGCATTTTTCTTGACAGCGGGGAGAACGATGTATTAGTTTAGTATATATAATGCCGGCAGCATCCAAAGGAGAGAATATCAAATGTCCAAGACGAGCGTCTATGATACACTGCAGGAAAGAGGCTACATCGAGCAGGCCACCCACGAAGAAGAAATAAAGGACCTCCTCGCCCGCGAACCCGTAACGTTTTACATCGGTTTCGATCCCACCGCCGACAGCCTGCACGTGGGTCATTTCATTCAAATCATGGTCATGATGCACATGCAAAAAGCCGGGCACAAGCCCATCGCCCTCCTGGGAGGCGGGACGGCTATGGTGGGCGACCCTTCCGGCAGGACCGACATGCGTAAAATGCTGACCCTCGAACAGATCAACCGCAATGCGGAATCGTTTAAAAAACAGTTTTCCCGCTTCATCGATTTCAGCGAAGGCAAAGCAATCATGGTCAACAACGCCGACTGGCTGCTTGAATTAAGATATGTGGAATTCCTCCGGGACATAGGCAAACATTTTTCCGTCAATAAAATGCTGGCGGCGGAGTGTTTCAAAAACAGGCTGGAAAAAGGGCTCTCGTTTTTGGAATTCAACTACATGCTGATGCAGTCCTATGATTTTCTCGAACTCTACCGTAAATACAACTGCAGGCTGCAAATGGGCGGCAACGACCAGTGGTCCAACATTATTTTCGGTGTAGACCTGATCAGGAGAGAAGAAAACGCCTCCTCTTACGGCCTCACTTTCCGGCTGCTCACAACCAGCGAGGGTAAAAAAATGGGTAAAACAGAATCCGGCGCGGTGTGGCTGGACCCTCAAAAAACGAAACCTTATGACTTTTACCAGTACTGGCGCAATGTGGATGACCCGGATGTCAAAAACTGCCTGGCCCTGCTTACCTTTCTCCCCATGGAGGAAGTGAACCGCCTGGGCAGCCTGCCGGGCGAAAAAATAAACGAAGCCAAGGAGGCCCTGGCTTACGAAGTGACAAAACTTGTCCACGGCGAAGAGGAAGCCCGCAGCGTCCAAAAAGGCGCCAGGGCCCTCTTCGGCAGCGCGAATCCCGGCAGCGGCTCCGTGCCCTTTACGGAAGTGCCAAAGGACCGCCTGGAAAAAGGTCTTGATGTCCTCGCCCTGCTCCTGGAAACCGGCCTGGCTTCCTCCAAGAGCGAAGGGCGGCGGCTGGTCGAACAGGGAGGCATTTACATCGGCAAAGAAAGGATCGACGATTTCAACCGCCCGGTTACCCTGGCCGATTTCTCCGAAAACAGGCTTCTTTTGCGAAAAGGCAAGAAAGTTTATCACCTGGTCAAGCTGGTTTAACCTGCGCTGTTCCCCGCATCCAGCAATCCATGTATACAATATTTTTCGCTCAACCACTTGTTTTTTGTATTGATTCATGTTAACATTAAAACATGAATTGCGGTATTGTTGGGGGATTGCGTTAATGTATACAATAATACAGCAGGATAAAAAACCCGACTATGAAATAATGGAAGAGATCATTTCGGATACCGAGCGGGCTCTAACCAGCGAATACTAACCTGCCGCCAGGCAAAATGCCCGCTGATCCCTATTTAATGATAAAACTCCAGGCCATCCGCCTGGAGTTTGCTTTTGTGGGCCAATCATTCAACGAGCCGTTCAGTCTATTACAGTTCTTCCTTGATGAATTGAATTATTTCATCTTTTGATGGTATGCTCCCGTAAACCTTTGGGTTGCCGTTTATGGTCAGGCACGGCGTTGTCACAATGCCGGCTTCCCTGATTTCGCCGGGATCGCTTACCACATCCACATACGCTATCACGTCAAGGACGGCCAGCGCCCTGATAACGTCCCTTTCGATACGGTTACATATTTTCTCCTCCTTAGCGTAAATCCTAATGTCCACAGTTTACCCTCCAATTGTTATTTCATTCAACTATTGTGATTACTTCTTCTATAGGCTTCCGGCCTCGCGTGGCCGGGACGATTTCCGCCCTGCCGATCGGGACTAAAGCCGCCAGGGAACGTGGACCCGTGACACCCAGAAAAGCTTCCAGCTCTGGCCGGGCCACGCAGGGACCTGTCATCCAGCAGCTGCCGTATCCTTTTTCCCAGGCTGCCAGGAGCAGGTTCTGGATAACCGCCCCGATGCTCTGCAAATCAGGCCGCGAACGAAGTTCATCGATTTCTCTGTCGCTGAGGCCGCTTTCTTTCAACATCTGGTCAACCTTGGAGCGGTACGGCCTTGTCGTTACGGCGATAACCACCGGGGCCTGCGAAAAAAAAGTCGCCGTCTTTATCACAGGCTTGACCTGTTCCGCCGTCAAACCAACAGCAGCAGCCAATCTCTCCAGGCGGTTCGTAATGATTTCGGCCATTTGCTCTTTCTTTTTCTCGTTCGTGATGATCATGAAGTGCCACATCTGCTCATTCCCGGCATTCGGCGCCTCAACGGCCGCGGCAATGATCTCCTTGATATCTTCCATGCTCACCGGATCAGGCTTAAACCTGCGGATACTGCGCCTCTGGGTCACAAGTTCCCTGAATTCCATAAACTGTACTCCCTTCTAAATATTAATTAATTCTTCCGATTTCACGAACCCAGCCATAAGGGTCTTCGGCCAGCCCGTACTGGATGTCTACCAATCTTTTGTACAGGTTGGCCGTCACCTCGCCGACCTGCTTATTATTGATCGCATACTCTTTCTCCTTATAGCACAAAAGGCCAACCGGGGAAATTACGGCAGCCGTGCCGGTGCCAAACATTTCGGTCAACCTGCCGGAAGCGATGCTTTCCAGAACCTCGTCGATGGTAATCAGCCTTTCCTCCACCCGGTAACCAAGGTCCGGAGACATCTTGAGCACAGAATCCCTGGTTATTCCCGGGAGGATGGACCCGGTTAAGGGCGGCGTAACAAGCACCCCGTCGATCACAAAAAACACGTTGGATGAGCCGACCTCTTCAACATAGCGGTTCTCCTTGGCATCAAGGTAAAGCACCTGGGCAAAGCCTTTTTCCTGGGCTTTCATCCCCGCCAGCAGGCTCGCGCCGTAGTTGCCGCCCGTTTTCACATCGCCCACCCCTCCGACCGAGGCCCGGACAAGCCTGTCTTCGACGTAAATGCCGATAGGGTTAAACCCTTCCTTGTAATAAGGGCCTACAGGCGAAAGAATGATGTAAAACAGGTATTCCTTGGCTGGTTTTACGCCCAGGAAGGCCTCCACTCCCAGCATGGTGGGGCGAATGTACAGAGAGGTGCCGGGGTCCCCTGGAATCCAGTGCTTTTCTTTTATTACCAGTTCCGAAAGAGCCCGCAGGAATTCTTCCTCCGGTATTTCCGGCATATACAGGCGCCGCGCCGAACGGTTCATCCGGCGCGCGTTTTCTTCCGGGCGGAACAGGAGAATACGCCCGTCTTTGGAAAGGTAGGCTTTCAACCCCTCAAATATTTCCTGAGAATAATGGAGCACGCAGGCGGCAGGGTCCAGCATTAATGGCTCATACTTCTTGATCTCCCTGTCGTGCCATCCTTTTCCTTCGCTGTATTTCATGACAAACATGTAGTCGGTGTAATACTTGCCGAAACCAAGTTTTGAGGTGTCATCGTACGGCGGTCTCACTTGCGATACTCCTCCTTTTTAATAAAAAAATCAATTAACCACTATTTAATCTTAAACCAGTTGTAGAACTATTGTAAATACCTTTTAAGATTCTCGATTTCTATCCCGAACTGGTCCAGCGCCCGGCCCACCGTCTGGTGAATGACTTCGTCCAGGTCCTTCGGCCGGGTATAGAAAGCAGGAACCGGCGGCATGATCACTACCCCTAGGCGGGCCAGTTTCAGCATGTTTTCCAGGTGAACCGCGTTTAAAGGCGTCTCCCGCACAATCAGAACCAGCTTCCTTTGCTCCTTGAGCATCACGTCCGCGGCCCGGGTCGGCAGGTCTTCCGCATATCCGCTGGCAATTCCCGACAAAGTCTTCATGCTGCAGGGGACCACGATCATGCCGTCACACCTGAAAGATCCGCTGGAAATCCGGGCGGCCAGGTTTTTTTCATCATAGTTGTAATCCGCCAGGGCTCTGACCTCTTCCACCGTGTACCGGGTTTCCTGCTCGATGATTTCCCTGCCCCACTCGGTTATTACCAGGTGAGTCTCGACCCCTTTTTGTTTGAGCTGTTCCAGCACCCGTATGCCGTAAATCGCTCCCGAAGCGCCGGTAATCGCAACAACCAGTTTCACTTTCCTCGCTCCCTTCAATGCTTCATTCCTGCGACCGCTTCAAGCGCCCCAGGATTTTCCGGCCAATCATGTCCGCGTTTTCGTAAAACTTCATTATTTCTTGACTCGTAGCCTGCTCGATATGAATTCCCGCCGTGACAACCACCACCTGGTTAAGCGCCCGGCAGAGCATTTCCGCAAGGGGCACGGCCAGCTTGTCGTCTTTGTGGTGCAAGAGATTGAACACCGAAGTCGTGCAGCTTATTGTCCCGTCTCCGCTTAAACTTGGTCTTGGCTGGCTCACGGCCACCGTCCCGATATGGGGCTTTTCTCCGCCTCCCAGGTAAATGCTGACTCCGCCGGAACTGTCGATCGCGACAGCCTCCAGGGAGTACCTGCCGTCATCGATCCTCTCGGTAATTATGCCGGCCATGTTTCCTCCTTCACCCTCTTCACCGTTTTACCCTTCCGAGTTGTTAAAAGGTTTTTTATTAATTATACACCCATTATGCCTGTGCAGCGGAAAATAATTGGCGCCGTTCAGGCGCCGTTTAAACAATTTTTTTATTATCCCTATTTCATCTTTCCACCAGGGCGGCAACTCCCTGGCCGCCGCCGATGCAGAGGGTCGCCAGCCCTTTCTTGGCATCCCTCTTTTGCATTTCGTGCAGAAGGGTGACAAGTATCCGCGCCCCGCTCGCGCCGATGGGGTGGCCCAAGGCGATGGCGCCGCCGTTGACGTTAACTATGTCCATGTTGAAGCCAAGGTCCCTGGCCACGGCGATGGATTGGGCGGCAAAGGCCTCGTTGGCCTCGATGAGTTCCACGTCTTCCAGCTTCCAGCCGGCTTTAGCCAGCGCTTTTTTCGTGGCTTCAACCGGCCCGATACCCATTACGGCCGGGTCCACCGCTGCCGAAGCGCCGGCCACAAAACGCGCCATGCCTTTCTTGCCAAGCTCAAGGGCTTTTTCCCTGGAAGCGAGAACCAGCGCGGCCGCGCCGTCATTGATCCCCGAAGCGTTACCGGCGGTAACCGTCCCGTCTTTTTTAAACGCCGGTTTAAGTTTGCCGAGGGCTTCCACAGTCACGCCCGGGCGCGGGAATTCGTCTACGGCAAATTCCGTATACCCGCCTTTGGCCGGCACCATCACCGGCGTGATCTCATCGGCAAAGCGCCTCTCCTTGATCGCTTTTTCCGCCTTGTTCTGGCTGGCTGCGGCAAACTCGTCCTGCTCTTTCCGGGAAATGCCCCAGCGTTCCGCTATGTTCTCGGCGGTTACGCCCATGTGGTAGTCCGACATGGCGCACCACAGCCCGTCAACGATCATGGAATCCATCAATTGCCCGTGCCCCATGCGGTAACCAAAACGCGCCTTGGGCACGAGGTAGGGCGCCTGCGACATGTTTTCCGTACCGCCCGCCACAACCAGGCTGGCATCGCCGGCGGCAATCGCCTGGACCCCGAGGATCACGGCTTTTAGCCCGGAGCCGCAAACCTTGTTGACGGTCATGGACGGCGTGCTGATGGGCAGACCGGCTTTAATCGAGGCCTGGCGGGCCACGTTTTGACCCAGTCCTGCCTGCAGGATGCAGCCCATAATGACTTCGTCCACCATTTCAGGTGTCGCCCCGGCCCTGGCCAGCGCTTCTTTAATGACCAGAGAACCCAGTTCCACCGCCGATACGCCGGCCAAAGAGCCCCCGAAGGAACCAATGGGCGTCCTGACCGCGCTCAGGATCACAACCTCTTTCATATTCTTCCCTCCATATTTTCTTATTGTTCATTCAAAATTCCGCTGTCGGCCCGTTTAAACTTCCATCACTTTCAGGTCCGGCCTGACGATCAATTCAGCTTCCGTGGCTTTCCGCACGTCTTCGGCAGTCAGCCCCGGCGCTACCTCTTTCAACACAAGACCCTCCTTGGTCACTTCAATGACGGCCATTTCGGTGACGATCATATCAACCTGGCCTTTTGCGGTTAGAGGAAGGTTGCATTTTTTCAGGATCTTCGGGCTCCCGTCCTTGGCAGTGTGTTCCATCGCAATGATCACTTTCTTGGCTCCAACCGTCAGGTCCATCGCCCCGCCCATCCCGGGCACCATTTTACCCGGGATCATCCAGTTGGCCAAATTCCCTTCGGCATCCACCTGCAGCGCTCCAAGCACCGTAATGTCGAGGTGGCCGCCGCGGATCAGGGCAAAAGACATTGCGCTGTCGAAGAAAGCCGCGTCTGGAAGTATCGTGACCGGCTGGGCGCCTGCGTTTGTCAGGTCCTTGTCTTCCTGTCCAGGCGGAGGAGTCGGTCCCATGCCTACGAAGCCGTTTTCCGACTGCAGGGTCACCTCCACGCCCGCGGGTAGATAATTGGCTACAAGTGTCGGCATACCGATGCCCAGGTTGGCCAGGTCGCCGTCTTTGAATTCTTTGGCCACTCTTTTCACGATCAGTTCGCGGGGATTCATTTTAAGCACCTCCTTTTTGCTTTGCGCAGCCGCTTTCCGGCGCCGCAATGGCATCAACCAACACATGGGGCGTCATCACTTCATCGGGATCGATTTCGCCCACCTCTACAAGCTGCTCGGCTTCCACAACCACGTAATCGGCGGCCATGGCCATAAGGGGGTTGAAATTCCGGCTGGAATAACGGTAAACCAGGTTGCCCTTTTTATCAGCCTTGTGGGCTTTGATAAAGGCAATGCCGGCCTTAAGGGGCAGTTCCAGCAGGTATTCTTTGCCGTAGACCTCCAGCTTTTTCTTACCCTCTTCAACGATCGTGCCGATACCGGTGGGTGTGAGAATTCCACCCAGCCCCGCTCCTGCCGCGCGGATTCTTTCCGCCAGCGTCCCCTGGGGCACAAGTTCTACCTCCAGTTCGCCGGCGTTCATCTGGCGGCCCGTCTCCGGGTTTGTTCCGATGTGAGAAACGATAACCTTCTTGGCCTGCTTGCTGACCACCAGCTTCCCTATCCCCTTGTCGGGAAAGGCGGTATCGTTGCCGATTACCGTGAGGTTTTTCACCCCTTTTTCCACCAGGGCGTCGACCAGCCTTTCCGGAGCGCCTACACCCAAAAATCCGCCGATCATGATGACATCGCCGTCTTTTACTTTGCCCACGGCTTCCTGCACTGAGATAATCTTGCTCTTGCCCATCTTTAACCTCCTCCGCGTTTTTAAACTCAATAAATGAATCTTCGCCTTGTTTATCCCTCATGCATCAAGTCTATAAATTGTTAATGCAAAGACCGTGCCGAAATTCTCGAAGCCGGTAAAACCCGCTTTATCAAAGGCTGTATAATTCACGCAGTCTAAAAAACCGCGCCGGTGATACGCATTCGCATCGCAAGCGCGGTTAAACAATAGATTTCCGTCCTTTTTAACTAACCTCAATGGATATATGCACATGATGCATTATTGTATCGCTATGATGCGCCATTGCATCAATCGGCGGTTTTCAGGCCGTACTTCCTGGCTTTTCTCACAACTGTCGGCTGGCTTATGCCCAGCAAAGACGCCGCCTTGCGCGTGCTGCCCTGGCTTTCCAGGGCCTTGGCGATCAGTTCCCTCTCCACCCTGGCCACGGCTTCTTCCAGCAGCATCTGTTTATCCCCGCCGGCAGCAGGTGTTTCCCTCTCTCTTTTTTCCGTCAAGCTCTTCAAGTGGTCCCTGGTAATGACATCATCATTGATGATTACCACTACCCGCTCCAGGAGGTTCCTCAGCTCGCGCACGTTTCCCGGCCAATCATACCTGGAAAGCGTCTCCAGGGCGGAATGATCCAGCTGCTTTTTCCTGTTGTATTTGCTGTTGTAAAAGTCCAGGTAATGCTTGGCCAGAAGGGTGATATCCTCCCGCCTTTCCCTGAGCGGCGGGATATAAATGGGAATGACATTCAACCGGTAATACAGGTCCTCCCTGAATTTCCCTTTCTTCACCAGTTCCGCAAGGTTTTGGTTGGTGGCGGCGATGATCCGCAGGTCCAGCTTCTGCGGCCTTGTCCCCCCAATCCTCGTAATCTCTTTTTCCTGGATCACCCGCAGCAGCTTTGCCTGCAGGCTTAAAGGCAGGTCGCCAACTTCATCCAGCAAAATAGTGCCTGTATCGGCAAGTTCAAACATGCCCGGCTTGCCCCTGTTCTGCGCGCCGGTGAAGGCCCCTTTCTCGTAGCCGAACAGCTCGGACTCCAGCAGGCTTTCAGGTATAGCCGCGCAGTTGACTTTGATAAACGGCCCGTCCTTTCGCGGGCTTTCTTTATGGATCCACAGGGCAATGACGTCCTTGCCCACCCCCGTCTCTCCCAGCAGCAATACATTGGCATCGACCTGCGAGGCCCTGTAAGCGAGTTCCATGACCAGCTTGATTTCCCTGCTTTGTCCTATAACTTCCGATTTTTCCAGCTGCTGCTGCCGCAAGTGGGCCAGCTCCAGGTGGTATTTTCTCGTCAGCTCTTCCGTTTTTTCCAGCTTTTCCTTCAGGTTAATCAATTCCGTAATGTCCCTGACCGTCGTCACCACGCAAATGATTTCGCCGTTCTCGTTAAAAATGGGGTTCCCGGTGATCAGGCACCTCTTGCTCCCTTTGATGGTGTGCATGATGGTCACAGGCTCTTTCTTCTCCAGGACGATGAGCGTCACCGACTGGGAGTAGTAGCCCTTTTCCACCAGGTCTTTCATGTGCCAGCCGATCACCTCTTCAGGCTTGATGCCTGTGATCCTGGTATATGATTTGTTGATCCTGGTCGTGTAACCTTTGCCGTCCGTAATGTACAGGCCCTCGTAAACCGAGTCGATTATGGCATCAAGCTCCTTGTTCAAGGCCTGGGAAGCCTTCAGTTCGCTGGCAATCGCTTCCAGATCGGAGATGTCCTGCAAAACGGCGACAGCCCCCGTCACCTTGCCGTCTTTAATTATGGGAGACCTGTTGGTGATAGCCGTCACCGGCCCGAACTGGATCTTTTTACTGTAGCGGCACTCCCCGGTGCGCAGCACTTCCAGCAGGCCGCTCTGGGGTATTATGTCCATCACAAACCTGCCCACCGCCTTGCGCGCTTTAATGCCGGTTATCCTTTCCGCGGCGGGATTCCAGTTCGTTATGATGCCTTGCGAGTCAACGGCGATAATTGCGTTGTACAGCGATTCCAGGATGACCTTGAGCTTGTCGTGAGACTGTTCCATATCCCGGTAAAACGTCTCCATCAGGTCCGTGCGCGTGATTATGCCCGTTATTTTGTTTTTCTCATCAACGACGGGCATCCTCCCCACCTTCGCCTGGCAGACCTCGTGGAACGGTGTATCCACCCGCGCGGTAATCACTTCTTGTTTCATCAGCTGCTTTACCGGCGTGGTGTTGGGCAGTCCCCCGGCCACCACGTCCATCAGGTGTCCCTTGGTGAACAGGCCGATCACCCTTCCCTCGTCGTCAACCACCGGCGCCCCGTCAATCATCCTTTTGCGGAATTCTGCCGCCGCGCGCCCGACAGGGTCCTCGGCCTTGAGACAGAATGGTTGGGGCGTCATGAAATCCCCGGCCTTTTTCATCGAGCCTCGCCTCCCTGGCAGGATCATGCCTGTAGATTGTATTTCTTCTTCTTGCGCACCAGGGTGGAAAGGTCGATTCCCAGGGCCCTGGCCGCCTTGCGCATAGAACCGCACACCGTTAACGCTCTTTTGATAACCTCGCCTTCCACCCGGCTCTGGATCTCCTTTAAGTCGAACGTATCCAAATCAACGGGCAAAACGCCTGGTTCCTTTTCCACCGCTTTTTTGATGTGGCTGGGGATACACTTTTCGTCTATTGTCTCCCCGTCTGCCAGAACAATCATCCGTTCCACCAGGTTTTTGAGTTCGCGCACATTGCCCGGCCAGTCATACCTGGTGAGGGTCTCCAGCGCCTGCGGCGAAATCTTTTTCTGAAAGCCGAACCGGTCATTGTTAACTTCTAAGAAATGGAATACCAGGGGAACGATGTCCTCTTTCCGCTCGCGCAGCGGTGGAATATGCACGGGAATCACGTTCAGGCGGTAGAAGAGGTCCTGGCGAAAACGGTTTTCACGGACCATCTTTTCGAGATCGCTGTTGGTGGCGGCAATGATGCGCGTATCGATGTTGACCGTCCTGGTCCCCCCCAAGCGGTAAACCTGGTTTCTCTGCAGAACATCAAGGAGTTTAACCTGCGTGGAATGAGGCATGGCGCCGATCTCATCAAGAAAGAGCGTCCCGTCGTTGGCCAGTTCAAACAAGCCTCTTTTCCCGCCTTTGGCCGCCCCGGTAAAGGCGCCCGGCTCATAACCGAAAAGCTCTGACTCCAGCAGGTTTTCCGGGATCGCGCTGCAGTTGATCTGGATGAACGGTCGCGAAGAAGAAGGATCAGCCGCCTCATGGATGTAGCGGGCCAGCACGTCCTTGCCCACCCCGGATTCGCCCTGGATCAGCACAGGCGAAGAAACCTGGGAGACCCTCAAGGCCAGCCGCCGGATATTCCGCATGGCAGGGCTTTCCACCACAAACCTTCCTGACTTTTGCGACTCCCGGTGCATCTGCCACAACTGCTGGCGGTATTCCATATTCAGGTCGCTCGTGCTTTTTAATTCCTCCCGCAGCTTGAGCAAATCAGTGATGTCGCGAACATTGGAAAAAACCCTGAGCAGCCTTCCCTCGTCGTTGAATACGGGGATGCTGGTGACAAGGGCCGAGACGCCGTTATAATAATCAATCACCTTGGTGACCGGCTTTTTTGTCCTGATCACCTCCGGTGAACAGGCGTCCGGTATTTCATTCTCGGCAACCAGGTCCTGCAGACGGCGTCCCAGTATCTTCTCTCGCTTCAATCCCGATATGCGCAAATAGGCGTCATTGAAATAAATGGCCGCCCCCTCGCTGTCGGTGATAAAAATCCCGTCATATGAGGAGTCAATTATTTTCATTAATAATTCGTTTTCTTCTTTCAAAAACCATTTGTCCACGCCATTCCCGCCTTCGCCAGTTGTCCCCGTATGCACAGCCAAAGCGCTTGTGTGCATTATTGCATACATGCAGGGCCATATGCATCCTGCGTGCGCCGCAATCCTCTTTTATTGTTTTCGCCCTCGCATACGTTTTTCCTTCTGCAGCAAAAAGAAATCCTGAAAAATCCCGTCTGCAGGCGGCCGCAAGGACGGCACGGTTCTCCGTCATCCCGGCACAGTTCTTGCATAATAAATAAGCGCGCCCAATTTCGCGCTCCTGTTATCCAGCACAGGGGAACGGCAAACGAAAAGACCTGCTCGCCACCCGGCGGGTAAAATCCTCCGGCAGGGCAGGTCCGGTTTGCCGAGATGCTGATTCATTTTTATCTTCTCACCTGTATCCCAGTTTGATGGAAATACTGCCGGTAGCAGTTTTAACCAGCCGGGCGAATTCTTCAATTTTTTCATCCGTGATCCTGGTTTTAGGCCCGGAAATGCTGATGGCCGCTATCGCTTCTTTCCGGTGGTTGAATATAGGCGCGGCAATGCAGCGCAGCCCGATCTCTATTTCTTCGTCGTCTATGCTGTATCCTTTTTCCCTTATTGCTTCCAAAGATTTTGCCAGCTCCCCGGGATCGGTAATCGTTTTTTCCGTGAACCTGCCCAAGCCCCTTGCCAGCACTTCCCGGTACAGATTTTCCGGGAAATAGGCCAAAAGCGCCTTGCCGACGCCCGTGCAATGAAGGTTGACGCTCCTGCCGACCTGGGAAATAATGTTGATTGCGCTTGGTCCTTCAACTTTTTCGATATAAACGGCCTCCGCCCGGTTCCGAACAACCAGGTGCACTGTTTCCCTGGTTTTTTCAACCAGATCCTGCAGGTACGGCCTGGCGATCTCTCTCAGTTCCAGCCCCTCTTCATAGACCTGGCCCAGCTGAAATATCTTTAAACCCAGCCGGTATTTTCCGGTGTCGGGGTTTTGCTCCACATAGCCCCTGTTTTGCAGCGTCTTTAGCAGCCCAAAACAGGTGTTTTTTTTCAGGCCGAGCCGTTTGGCTATTTCGGTGACTCCCAGCTCTTTTTCTTTGCCGCTGAACTCTTCCAGGATGTTGAGAGCCCTTTCCACCGATTGAATAGTATGGCCGTTCCTGTGGTTTGATTCCATCCGGCTGGCTATCCCCCTAAATCACATTGAGAAAAGTTTTTACGGAGTTATTATAACACATTCTGAAAATAGTGTTTATGCCTGTATCAAATCGGCGGGATAGTTTGTCAATACTTCGGCGCCGTCCCCCCTTATCCAGATGGTGTCGGTAATGCGGGAACCCCCCGCTCCCGGCCTGTAGATTGAAGGCAGGAGTATATCCACGACCATATTGGCTTGTAACGTATAAGAAAAATTCTTGCCGATCATGGGATAGAATTCGGACTGCCTTAAGCCAATGCCGTGGCCAATGACATCCAGGAAGTCGGCGTCATCAAAGCCCGCTTCATAAATCTCCTGTCTTGCGGCCCTGTCCACTTCGCTGCACGGCACGCCCGGTTTCATAGCGGCGATTCCCGCACGCTGGGCCTTTTTCAAAACCTCATAAACCATTTTTTGTTCTTTTGGAACAGCGCCAACTGCCGCGGTCCTGCACATCTTGGCCGTGTAGCCCTGAACCCTTGCCCCGATATGGATAAGCACTATCTCTCCTTCTTTTACCGTTTTGCTATCAGAAAAGGGGTGCGTAAGCATGGTTTTTTCGCCTGATACTATTTGTATCCTGAAAGGAGTTCCCTGCGAACCTGATTTCATGGCGGCATATTCTGCTTCCGCCGCCAGGTCGATTTCCCTCACTCCCGGCCTGATCGCTCTGACGGCAGCTTTCATTCCCGCAATAACGGCCTGTGAGGCTTTTTTGATCTTGTCAATTTCCTCGCAGTCCTTGACGGCCCGCAGCTTATAGATTATCCCGGATGCGTTGCAAAACTTCCCGGCATCAAAATGTTTTCTTAGCGTGTCGAACACGGCGAACCCGACAAAATATCGTTCAAATCCGATAACCGGGTTTGTATAGCCGAACTCCTTTATGATTTCAATAATAGAACCAGCCAGGGTTTCAGCAGGGAAACGGTAGCCCCTGACTTTTTCCAGGGCGCAGTTGGCCCGCACCCACGGAACGTCCAGGGAGAGCGTCGTGCCTTGCGGGGTTCCTTCCCGGGGAACGACCACAGCCATACACTCCACCTGCTCTATCCCGCCGAAATACAGGAGGTTTTCCCGGTCAACCAGCAGGCAGACATCTATCCCCTCCGCCCGCATTGCTGACTGCAGCTTTTCCATCCTCTTTTTAAACGCCGTTTTATTCACCCCAACTCCCCCTTTAACCTCTTTAGTCTCATTCATCCCGCCGTTTTGCGGCTCAATTCATAGGCCACCTCGATGATCAGGTCTTCCTGCCCGCCCACTGTTTTTCTTTTTCCCAGTTCCACCAGTACGTCCCGGGGGTCTACCTTGAATTTTTCTGCCGCGCGCAGCGTATGAAGCAGGAAACTGCCGTACACGCCAGCCCAGCCCAGGGTCAAAGCGGCCCTGTCGATCGACTGGGGCCTGTGCATGAGGGGTCCAACCACCTCTTCGGCGGCATCCATGATCTTGTAGAGGTTTATTCCTGTTTCCACTTTTATTTTATCGAAAACCGCCGCGAGCACTTCCGTTTGGGCGTTGCCGGCCCCGGCCCCCAGTCCTTTCAACGTTCCGTCGATGAAGGAAGCGCCCGCTTCGTATGCGGCCAGGGAGTTGCCTATGGCCAGTCCCAGGTTGTTGTGGGCGTGATAGCCCACCGGAACCTGCACCGCGCTCCTCACGGCCTCGACGCGGCGCGCCACGTCCTGTGGAACCATAGCTCCGGCGGAATCGGTTATATACACGGCGTCGGCGCCGTAGCTTTCAAAAAGCTTGGCCTGTTCAACCACCTTTTCCACCGGCGCCATGTGCGCCATCATTAAAAAACCGATGGCTTCCAGGCCGAAGGACTTGGCCATCTTGATATGCTGCTCCCCGATATCCGCCTCGGTAACGTGCGTGGCCACGCGCACGACCTTCGCCCCATGCTTGACCGCCACTTCCAGGTCTTTTTTAGTCCCGATGCCGGGTATAAGCAGCACGTCCATTTTTGCCTTTTTCAAGACCGAAGAAACAGCTTTCAAGTAATCTTCGTCCGTCGCCTTGGAGAAACCGTACTGGAACGATGCTCCTCCCAGCCCGTCCCCGTGTCCCACTTCCACGGTATCGACGCCCGCGGAATCCAGGGTCTGGGCGATGGCCGCCATGTCCTCCGGCGACAACTGGTGGCTGACAGCGTGCATTCCATCCCTCAACGTGGTATCAAAAATCCTGACCTTTTTCATTGAACGACCCTCCTTTCCCCGGAACCGCCGGTCTCTTTCGCCAGCAGGCTTGCGGCAATCCTTTCCCCGACGCCCAGGGCGGCAGCCGTAATTATATCAAGATTGCCGGCATACCGGGGCAAATACAGGCCCTCGCCTTCCACCTCGATCATCACCGTCACCTTGTCCCCATCCAGCAGGGGAGGCAGTTTCATGGTATATCCCGGTACGTATTCTTTCACCTTTTCCACCATCTGCGCGACGCTGCGCGCGACAGCCTTCTCGTCGGGACTGGTTACACGGCAGTATATGGTGTTTCTCATCATTATGGGAGGTTCAGCCGGATTCAAAATAATGATCGCTTTGGCCCTCCTGGCTCCGCCAACCTTTACCAGGCTATCCGCCGTGGTCTGGGTGAACTCGTCTATGTTTTGCCGTGTTCCCGGTCCTGCGCTCCGGCTGGAGATGGTGGCCACGATTTCGGCGTATTCCACCCCGCAGGCCGCGTTTACAGCGGCCACAATAGGTACTGTGGCCTGCCCCCCGCAGGTCACCAGGTTCACGTTGACGCTCTCGATGTTGTCCTGCATATTGACAGCCGGGACAAGATACGGCCCAACCGCCGCCGGGGTCAGGTCGACTGCTGTTTTGCCGTGCTGCATAAGAAGCGGCGCATGTTTCAAATGGGCCTTGGCGCTGGTGCAATCAAAGACTATTTTTATTTCCTCGTCTCGCAAAATCGGCTCAATGCCCCCGGTGGAGGTCTTAAGTCCTAGCTGCGCCGCCAGTTTCAAACCTTCCGAATCCCCATAAATGCCTGATACCATCTCCAGCTCAATACTCCTGGCCCTGTTGACAATCTTAAACATCAGGTCCGTCCCGATGTTTCCGGGCCCCAGGATGGCGGCTTTTATCTTTTTCTTCATGTTCGTATCCTCCCCGCATCAATCACTGAATAAAACTTTTACACTCCCCAACCCGCCGAAAGCAGCGATAAACAGGTCGCCCGCCCTGACCTCCAGGGCTTTGGTCAAGGAACCGGAGAGAATTATTTCTCCTTTTTTCAGAGGAACCCCCATCGTGCCCAGCTTATTGGCCAGCCAGGCCACGGCCAAAGCCGGGTGCCCCATAACCGCCGCGCCGGCCGCCGTCTCCACGATAATCCCGTTTTTTTCCAGCACAAGTCCCACATGTTTCAAATTGACCCTGTCCACCGGCACTAGCTGCGAACCCAGTACAATACCGGCGCTGGAAGCATTGTCCGCAATGGTGTCCTGTATTTTGATCTTCCAGTCCTTAATCCTGCTGTCGATAACCTCGAAGGCGGGAATTACTCCTTCCGTGGCCCTGAGAACGTCGGTTAAGGTTATGCCGGGACCCTGCAAATCCTCGCCCAGCACGAAAGCTATTTCCGCCTCGACCTTGGGCTGGAGCAAGGTTCCGGTGCTGACCGGCGCCTCCTCGTCCCAGACCATGCTGTCAAAAAGGTGCCCGTAGTCCGGTTCTCCTACCCCCAAAAACTGCTGCATGGCTTTGCTGGTCAGGCCGATCTTTTTTCCGACAATCCTCTTTCCTTCCCCAACCGCCATTTCAACGTTTTCCAGCTGTATCCTGTACGCTTCTTCGATTGACAGGTCCGGTTTTCTTTCCGTCAGGGCCGGAATGGGCTGTTTCTCCTTCGCCGCCTGCCTTAATTCGGCTGCCAGGCGGCTGATCTCTTCACTTGTCACCCGCAAGTTCCTCCTTTTTTCGTTGTTTTAATGTGTTCCCCGGCCTGCACGGCACCCCGTTTTATCATGCAAGCGCTTTTGCAAAGCTTCGACCAGGAGCCTGGCCAGGTGTTTCTTGTCATAATTCTTTTTAAGCCCGTCTATCAACACCGGGATCGCTGTCCTAACCTCGTCGTGCGGGCCGGGTAAAGCGACCAGCAGGCAGCCGCCGTACGCTCCCACGCCGATTCTCACGCCGTCCTTGACATGCCTGCCCTGGCCCTGGGTGAACTTGACGATATAAGGGGTGGCCGCCTCCGGGTCTAGGCTCTGGATGGCTTCGATGCTAAAATCCTTGTTTTCCGCGCCGACCCCGCCGGTGGTAATGACCACGCCGGAATTGCCCGCGGCCTCGCTCAGCTCGCGCACTATGTCTTCAAGCGCGTCTTTGAGCACGGCCCCTCTTTCCACGATATATCCGGCTTCTTCCATCTTTTTGGAAATATACGGTGTATTGGTATCCTCTATCTGACCCTCGATTATTTCGAAACCGGTAGGAAATACCTTTACCCTGCCTTTCTTCCTGGCGATCATTTCCCGGACGATCCCCTGCGAACGTTCAAGGGCCAGCCTCGCCTCTCCTTCTTCCAGGGCAAGGCAGCCCAGTATCCCCTCGGAATGAATGTCCGTATAAGGAGTGGTCACAACACCTTCTATCTTTTCCATCGCTCGAAGCAGCGCTTCTTTCTTGCCGAAAACCTGCTCTGCTTCCACGGTATCCTGCAAAATATCCACCGCGACCTGGTCGCTGCGCACATCAACCACGACCACTTTTTCCTGCGGCAGCTTCAAGGTATCGGCCACGGCTCCGGCCAGCTTTGTCAGGTTGACGTTTTCAAGCCTGATGCCGGTAATCCTGAGTTCCGTTTTCTCCAACAGATTAAGCTGCATGTCAGCCCTCCTCCACGTGAACTACGTCCATTTTAAGGTCCAGCAGGGGGGCATCGATTATTTGGGAACCGATATCCAAAATATCCACGTCATATTCTATAAATACGGGTATATCGCTGATCTTGACCGAGCCGGCAAAAGCGAGTTGGATCCTATCTCTCATCCCCGCTTCTTTCACTTTGCGGCTTACTTTCAGCAGATCTTCCGGGGAACCGGTATCCACCATTAATACATGAGCCCCTCCACGCAGCGCGGCTTCCGTTTCCGAAACGATTTCCTCAGCCTCTCCCCTCAGCTGCACCACTTTGACATGGTCAAAAAAACCGCCGACCGCTTCCAGGGCCTTGGCTACACCCCCGAATATGCGCACATAGTTCTTGTCCAGGTAAAGAAAGGGCCCTTCGACAATCCTGCTGGCCGCGCCTCCAGTCACGATGGCCTGGCGGACCAGGTGTTTCATTTCAACCGGCATCTTTTTCCAGGCGCCGCATACAATCTTTACCTTGCCCCGGGCCAGCTCGACGGCTTTCCGGGAAGCCGTGGCAATCCCGGAAGGTTTTGCTATACAGCCCATCACCAGGTCCTCGGCCAGGGCGATGGTTTTAGGATTTCCCGCAAAAGAAAGGATCACCTGTCCTTTCTCTACAGGAGTGCCGTCATCCACCTGCAGGTGGATGACGGCTCCCAGGGAGTTCAGTTTTTCTCCGGCCTGCGCCATTCCGCAGAGAACACCCCGCCCCTCTATCGTGACGTTGGCCTGAACCCTTCTTTTCATAACTGGTGCAAAAATGTCGTCACGCAGGTCCCCGGCAGTTCTCATGATGACCTCCTGTAGAAATAGATTAGGCTCAGCCTTCAAAATCCTTCCGCTCGGCGATCAGCGAGACAAGAACTCCGCCCAGTAAGGCCCAGAAGGGCGAACTTATCTTCAGGATAGTGATTCCCGACATGGCGATAACCAGGGCGAAAAAGGCTCCCGTCCGGAATTTCCTGGTGCTGAAACCGTACTCGAAAGAGCTGATCAGCACGCCTATCATGGCCAGGCCGGCCACAATGCTGATCAAAGAACTCGGCAGCCCGCTGACGAATGTCACCGCTATGCTGGCAATCAAGCCGAACCCGCCGAACAGGACGCCGTTGACAACAGTGGCCACGTACCTGCCCTCCTTGGCTTCCCCGGCTTCCTCCGAAGAGCATATGGCCGTCATCGGGCCGGCTATATTGGCGTTATGCCCGCCGAAAAATGCGGTGATCATCCCCCCGATGCCGCTGACTATGGTCATGGCGTTGATGGGCGGTTTATACCCCTGGGCAACCAGCACCCCATAGGCCTGGGCATTTTCTGCTCCCATTACGAGGACAGCGAGAGGAATGGCAATGGAAAGGATGGCCCCGGTCCCAAAGGTGGGTATTACCAATTCAGGCCCAATCAAGGTGTACTTGACCCCGGAAAAATTCAGCTGCCCGGCAAAACCAGCGGCGGCGATACCGAGAACAAGCGCCGTCAGGATGGGCGGCAGTTTCTTGGAAATCTTCGGCGCCAGGAAATAGCCGGCCAGCGTTAAAAAACCGATCAAGGGAGCCGCTTTGGTGGAAGTGACGATCCCCGTGCCAAATCTTATCATGGCGCCGGCAATCATGGCCATAACAATAGGCACCGGCAGCCACTTCATCACTTTGCCGATCAACCCCGATAACCCGAGGATAAGCACTATTATGCCCGCCAGCAGGTAGGCTCCTGCCGCATCGGAGATGGAGTTGGCCTTCAGGGCGTCGATGAGCATCACGGCCCCGGGGATTGACCAAGCGCCGTTAATGGGCTGCTTGTATTTCAGCCCGAAGAATATGCTGATCAACCCGCCGAAAAAGTACACGGCAAAAAGCCAGGAGATGGTCTGGCCAGGGGTGAGTTTCCCGGCCTGGGCGGCATTCATAATGATGAGCGCAGGACCGGTGCAGCCAAAGACTGCGGCCACGACTCCGGCTGTTACCGTTTTGGCGTTGAAATGCTTGGAAAAATCCGCTATTCCGCTGGCAAACCCGGGGGCTTTTTCCATGATGCCTTTATTGCTGTTGGCAGTTTCGGTACTCATAAACTGTCTCCTTTCATAAGTATACTTGACAATCGTTATACTAGAGACTAGGATTTCTGAATAATTGCCGGGTCGACACCGCGCTGGCGCAGCCATTTGGGAAGTAATTCTTCATCGACCAGCTTGTTGACCTGGGGAGCCTTTTCTTTCAGCAGCTTGGCCAGTGATTCGCTGACATTGATCCCACCCGCGGCGCCGTCAAAAATGATGACCTTGTCTGTCTTCGCGGTGTGGTAGGCGAATTTCATGGCCGCATCCAGGCTGTCCGCCACCACGGAACAAGACATGTATTCAATATTCTGCGGGTCGCGGTTCATGACCTCGGCCTGCTCTCTTCCCACGACCACCGTCGGTATGTGCTCACTGAAAAAGGCGCTCGGGTACCCTCCCCAGGCGTAATTGTGAACAGCCATCTTAATGGCCGGGTTCACAGGCGGCACGTCCTTGACGAGGGGACCGTTCTTTCCGTAGAAGGCTTCCGTATACCATGTATACGGCGGCAGCGGCACGTCCAGGTCAAAAAGGTCCATGTTGGCCCCGGTGAAGTTGGCATAAATGACGCCGGCCGCAAAAACGTAGGGAACCGGGCAGGGGAAATCCAATGCGGCAATACATTCATCGATCTCGCCAAGCAGGGTCATTATTTTCCCGTAGTTTTTGCAGCCGCCCACAGTGACCCTGTCGTTCAAGGCGTAAAGATCGTTATCCGCATCTACCCCGACGACACCCGATGGCGACATGTCCAGGAAAGCGGCAAAGGCAAATTTTTTTTGCACAAATTCGGAAGCGAAAATGGAGCGCGCCACGAAGTTTGCCGCTCTCGGACCGAGGTTCTGGTGATAGGTGGAACGTGTCTCAATCCTGGCATAAGACATGCCGAACGGTTTCACAGCCCTGTCGACCTGGCGGTGGAAGTGCACTTCCCTCACGTCCGAGTTGTGCACGTGCACAATCCAGTCCGCGTCATAGACAGCCTTGATGCCGTAAAGGGTGCCTATTTCGGTTTCGATGGGAATACCCTCGTCGACAGGAGCGACGCCCTTCACTTTCCCCTTGTAATACTCATCCAGCTTAAACGATTTCATGTACTCCTCGGTTTCACGGAACCGCAAGCCCACGCCGGCCCTCAATCGAACATTCTCCGTGCCGGTCTTGCGGACGATGACGTCCCTGACCGCCCTCAATAGTTCCGCGTAAGGCTCGCCGCCGAGCAGCGTAAAACCGTGGTGCGACGCGCAAACATTGACAGAGTCTCCAGGTTTAATCATGCTCATATCGACCTTTTCCAGGGCCTTTTCGGCAGCTTCCCTCACCGCCGGAACACCCTTTTCGCCCGGGTAAATCACTTCCGGGGTATCGGGAAAAAGGTCTTTTAACACGATTGAAGTCATTTCCGGGTATTCCGAGACCCTCTTGGTAATGTATTTAGGATCGACCCCGTATTGAGAAACCCGGGGTTTTTGTGGGGTTATAACCGCCCTATTCATTTATTTTCCCTCCTTCCCGGCTTCCCTGACCGCGTCAAGAAGCTTTATGTCCTCGTTGAAATAAAACCCCCGGTGGTTATATTTCTCTTTCACTTCTTCCGGTATTTCCCAGGCCGTCGGCGTCCTCCCGTACCACTGGAAACCGCCTTCCGGCCGTTTGGGCTTAACCCCGTTGGCCTCCAGAAGACGCAGTACCGGCTGGATGCATTCCACCTTGCAGCCTGTTCTTATGCCGGTCAAAAGTGATACCTCTTCCGGGGAAACCGCCCCTTTCAGTATTGCGGCAGCAGCTTCTTCCGCGCGTGTAGCCGTGCAGTAGCAGATAATCTGTTCCGGATTGAGTTTGGCTTTTTTGCATAATCCTTCGATTTTTTCGTACGGCAGGTCATCAATACGCACGAAAACCTTGTAAGGCTTATCCAGCTTTTCCATTGTCACCGCGTAGGAAGGGCACCTCTGATTGCAGTTCCCGCACCCGCGGCATTTCTCCACATCCACCTTCGCTTTCCGGCCATTCATTTTAATAGCCAGCGTAGGGCATACCTTGACGCATGTCTGGCACCCTGTGCATTTTTCTTCATCGATCCTGGCAACCATGGTGATCAGCTTCATAATCCCGCCTCCCTTGTCTCAGAATCCAAGATAAAGTTTTTAACCCGCATTTTATTCATATACCGCCCCCCATATGTTCTGTATTGTCGAACAGTGTTCGTTATTATAATATATATTCGCTGCCTTAATAAATATTCCTTCTTGCTTTTTAAATTTTTTCATAAAAAAAGTGCCGCCTTGGTAGGAGCACTTTCTTAATTATTTATTATTCGCTGTTATTCGCTTCGATTGCCGGTGATTTCCTTTACTCTCTGGACAGTGGCCTTGATCAATTCCGCCATGGTGGGCTGCGCTTGCAGCCCCACAATTTCCAAATTTTTGTGGTTGACGGGCACCAGCACCTTGGGCACGGGAGCGCCGCTTATCAGCGCGGCTATTTCGGCCGTTATCTCTCCCAGCATGGAATCGGCAATGATAATCCCGATCGGTCCCACAACGCACGCCGCGTTTCGCAGGCAAACCCTAACGGCGTTGGCCCCTGTCGCTCCTTTGTTCGCGCCCGCCTTGACCATATTGGTGGTGGCCACGGAATTGGTGCCCACCGCGATGATTTCCCTGTCCGGCATCTGCTGGCGCAGCTGCATGACAATCTGGGCGCCCAGTCCCCCGCCCATGCCGTCAATCACTAAAATGCTCATCCTATTCACCCCATCATATTTGCATAAAAAGAACGCGCATCACAAGTATCCTTCTTCGGGGTCGCGGAAGTTCCTCTCGTCAATCGTCAAAGCGTAATCGACCTGCCTGAGCATCTCCTCCCGGTCGCCGGGCAGCCGGCCCTCGACATACCAGTAGTTGGAAATGTGATCGCTGAAAAGCCTGCTGTCGATCCCCTCCAGGTTTTCGATAAACAGCCTTGTTTCCATTAACGCCTCGTGAGGACTGAGCAGGCCGAATTCTCCCCGCTTGTAAGCTTCATGCATGGGTGTGCCTGGGTAAGGCGTGAATGTCCGCAGGCGAATGAAGTCGGGATTGATCCGGTTGAGGACACGGGCGCTGTTTACCGCATGGTCCCGCCACAATTCGCGCCCCCCCACTCCCACCATGTAATACTCACTCAGCTCGATGCCCGCCGATTTGAGCAGCAGTCCCGCTTCGATTATCTGCCGGGAAGTCGTCCCCTTGTTGATGAGCTTTAGGACCCGGTCGTCCCCCGACTCCATGCCGGAGTGGAGCCTGGTCAGGCCCGCTTCCCTGAGCTCTCTTAACTCATCACAAGTTTTCAAAACGATATAGCGGGCCGACCCGTACACCGTAATACGCTGGAGACCGGGAAAAAGCCGGCACGCATGCTGAAAGATCTCCACCAAGTCTTTTGTTTTCATCAGGATGGTATTGCCGTCGGCAAAGAACAGGCTCCTCACCCCCGGCCCGTAACAATCCCTGGCCATATCCAGGTCTTCCTTGATTTCCCGGACCGGGCGTATCTTAAATTTCTTGTCCTTGTACATCCGGCAAAAGTTGCACTTGTTGTGGGGACACCCGACCGTCGCCTGGATGATCAGG
Source organism: Peptococcaceae bacterium (assembly GCA_024655825.1). Classification (NCBI taxonomy): domain Bacteria; kingdom Bacillati; phylum Bacillota; class Clostridia; order Eubacteriales; family Peptococcaceae; species Peptococcaceae bacterium. The sequence goes on from JANLFJ010000015.1 coordinate 45,028, forward strand.
CTGCTGGCCTCGCTGGGAGGACGGTAGATCGTTCCTTCGTAGCGCACGGCAGTCCATCCTTTTCTTCATTAAATCCTAATATATCTCTATTATAACAAGATCCACCCTTTTGTCACCGGTCAGATAAATTAAAACGCGCCGGGAACCAATTCCCGCCCGCGCGTTTTCGCCATATCAGTCTTTTTTTCTCGCTCTAACACTCATACCTCCGGGGCGGTTCTTCCCCGCGCAGGACGCGCAGCCCCGCCGCAGCCAGCGCTTCCATTTCCCCCTCTCCAGGATAGACCAGGACGGGGGCAATAAACTCGACCCGTTCCCTGATCCACCCCACCAGCATCCCGGAGTGGGCCAGGCCGCCGGTCAACACGACGGCATCCACCCTGCCCTTCAATACCGCGGCGCACGAGCCGATTTCCTTGGCCACCTGGTAGGCCATGGCTTCGAAAACCAGGCGGGCTTCTTCGTTTCCCTCCCTGATCATGGCCTCAACCTTCCTTGCGTCGTTGGTCCCCAGGTAGCTTACGAGCCCGCCCCCGCCCACCAGGCGTTTCTTTATTTCCTTCTCCCCCAGGCCGCTGTGCAGGCAAAGGTCGATAACGGCGCATACAGGCATGCCCCCGGCCCGCTCCGGGGAAAAGGGGCCGTCCCCGTCCAGGGCGTTGTTGACGTCGATTACGCGCCCGTTGCGGTGGGCGCCCACGGAAATGCCGCCGCCAAGGTGAGCGACGATCAGGCAGCATTCCCCGTACCCTTTGTTAAGTGCGGCCGCCGCCTGGCGGGCCACGGCCTTTTGATTGAGGGCATGGAAAACGCTTTTTCTTTCTATTCCTTTCAAACCGCTCAGGCGGGCCAGCGGCTCCATCTCGTCCACCACCACGGGGTCCGCGATGTAAGAACAGATGCCCAGGGGCCTGGCAATTTCCCAGGAAATCAACGCCCCCAGGTTTGAGGCGTGTTCCTTCTCAGCGTTTTGCAGCTCGCGGCACATCGCCTCATCCACCAGGTAAGTCCCGCCGCTAATGGGCCTCAGCAAACCACCCCGGCCCACAACGCAATCCAGGCTCCCCGCAGGGATCCCCGCTTCCTGCAAAAAATCCAGGACCGCTTTTTTCCTGAACTCCAGCTGGTCCGCCACGCGCGCGTATTTCTTAATCACCGCGGCGTCATGGTCAATGTTTTTCTCCGCTGCAACGTTTTCACCTTCGAAAACCGCTATCTTGGTCGATGTGGAGCCTGGATTGATGACCAGGATCCTTTCCTTTTTCATCAGGGCATCTCCTCCTTAACAATACGGCTTTTCAAGCGCCCGCGCCTGCCGAAGCGATGACCAGGCTCAGGGCGATCGAGTTCAGTTTTGCCTGCGCCGGGTCGGCCCGTGAAGTCAAAACGACCGGCGCGCAAGCGCCCATCACCACCCCGGCGCTTTCCGCCTCTGACAAGTAAACCAGGGTTTTATACATGATGTTGCCGGCTTCAATATCCGGCAGCAGGATTATGTCCGCCACCCCGGCCACGGGACTGTCAATCCCCTTGTGGCGGGCCGCTTCTGCCGAAACGGCGTTGTCAAGGGCCAGCGGCCCGTCAACAACGGCGCCCCTGATCTGGCCTCTTTCGCTCATCTTGGCTAAAAGCGCGGCATCCAGGGTCGCCGGCATGTCCTGGTTTACCGTTTCCACGGCGCCCACCGCCGCCACCCTGACCGGGCTGATCTTCAAAGCCCCGGCCACGCGGACGGCGTTGTTGATTATCTGCACTTTTTCCCGCAAGCCGGGCGCGATGTTCATGGCACAGTCCGTAAGTATCAGAAGACGTGAGATCCTGGGCACTTCGAAAACGGACACATGGCTTAATATGCTTCCTGCCCGCAGGCCGTTTTCCTTGTCCAGGACGGCTTTTAAAAAGGTGGAGGTTCCGAGCAGCCCTTTCATGATAATATCCGCTTCTCCCCTGCGCACCGCGGCTGCCGCTTTCAGTGCCGCCTGGTACTGGTCCGGCTCATCGACCAGTTCAAAGCTCGATATGTTGAATTCCAACCTTTCAGCGGCTTTTTTTATCTTTCCGCCGTCCCCGAACAAGACCGGCTCGGCCAGCTTCATCCGGCAGGACATCTTCAACGCTTCCAGCACGTCCCCGTCTTCCGCCGCGGCCACGGCTATTCTTTTAGGCCCTAAAACCGCCGCCGCTTCCCGCACTTCCCTCATGGTTTTCATCATCTTCGCTCCTCCTTTTTTTGCGCAGTCAACCCTCATTGGTCGTCGAAACACGGACTTTTTCGCTGCCGCAATATTTGATAATCATGGAAAAATTCGCAATGCTGATATAGTACTCCCCCGCTTTCTTTCCTGTTTTATAATACACCCCCCAAAGAAAGGCAAAAGGCCGGCGAGCTTGCCCGCCAGACCTGAATTCCTGCCTGCGCCTTTTCGTAAAACACAATTTAAATTAAATATGGTTTTGTTTAAGCATATCAATTATATAATTCGAAATCCATCCCCCGACTTCCTGCATAATGATGATAATTATCCTGTATACTTTTTAATTCGGCCCCGTTTCAACACCTCTGGTTTTAATCCAGAAGCCCGGCTTTCGCAAGGACCTCCTTAAGCCTTACCTTTTCGTCTTCCTTGAGGGGAAGAAGCGGGCTTCTTACACAGCCGCCCTCGTAACCGAGCAGGTCAGCAGCGTACTTCAAGCCGGCTACGCCGTAAGTGCCTGTAACCGCCGCGTTTACCGGGAACAAACGCAGGTATGTTTCCCTGGCCAGGGCATCGTCGCCTTGATCATAAGCCTCCTGTACCAGCGCGCACTCGTTCGGCGCTATATTGGCCAGTGCATGTATGCCCGCTTTTACCCCCAGGGTCAAGGCCGGGTACCAGGAAGAGGCCGTCCCCACCATCAGGTTGAAGCTGTCGGGAACAGCGTCTAAGAATTTAACGAGCTGCGGGATGTCTCCCGAACTGTCCTTCATCCCTATTATATTTGGATGCCGGCTTAATATGCCCACAGCCCGGGCTGATATATTGACATGAGTGTACTTTGTCACGTTGTATATCAGGATCGGTATTTTCGCCTTGTCGGCCACCTCCGTGAAGTGCCTGATCAGGACCTCGTCATTCATCTTATCGGCGTAATAAAACGGCGTGAGCACCAGGGCGGCCTGCGCTCCCAGGTCCGCAACCTGGTTGGTCAGCCTGATGGTTTCCCTGGTCGACTCCATCCCCGTACCGGCTATGACCAGCCTGCCTTTTTTGGCGCGCCTGGCCGTTATTCTCACCATTTCCAGCTTTTCTTCCTCGGTCAAATAGGCGGCCTCGGAATTTGAACCCAGCACCAGGTAACCGCACAGGTTCGCCTCATTCCACCGCTCCATGTTGCGGGCGTGCTTTTCATAGTCCACGTCGCCGTTTTCCTTGAAGGGAGTGAGCATGGGAGGAATAACGCCTTTAATCCGCAGCCCGTCCATATCAACCCTCCCCTTGTCCGCTGTTGTACACTTCAAGCGCGGCTTCCAGCGCCGGTCCCGCGCTTACCCGCAAGCCTTGCCGGGACATCGCGTCGGCCAAGGCGACCAGCAGAAGCAGCACATTCCTCCGCTGCGAGGACTCGCCCATCAGTCCTACCCTCCAGGCCTTGCCCTTGAAAACGCCCAGGCCCCCGCCGATCTCGATGCCGTACTTCTCCAGCAGGAATCTCCTGACCCCGGCGTCATCGACGCCTTCCGGGACGGCCACGGTGTTGAGCGTGGGCAGCCTGTAGCTCTCCTTGACGATCATTTTCAGGCCCATGGCCTCAACACCTTTTATAAAGGCGCGGGAATTCAGCTTGTGCCGGGCGAACCTGGGTTCAAGCCCTTCCTCCCTGACAATCAGCAGGGCTTCCCGCAACCCGTAGATCATATTGATGGGAGCGGTATGGTGGTAAACCCTTTCTTGGCCCCAGTAATTCTGGATCATGGACAAATCCAGGTACCAGCTCTGCACCCTGCTCTTCCTGCCGTTCAAAACCTTCCTGGCTGTTTCATTAAGTGTCACGGGCGAAAGGCCGGGCGGGCAGCTCAGCGCCTTTTGCGTTCCGCTGTAGCAGGCATCGATCCCCCACTCGTCAACCTTCAGTTCAACGCCTCCCAGGGAAGTAACCGCATCCACCACCAGCAGCGCCCCGTATTCTTTGGCTATTTGCGATATTTCCTCCAGCGGCTGCAGGACCCCCGTAGAAGTTTCGGCGTGGACAATGGCTACCAGCTTGGCGTCGCCAGCATCTTTCAAGGCTTTTCTTACCTGCTCCGGTTCGATTGGCGACCCCCAGGGCGCTTCCACACTGACAACTTCCGCCCCGCACCTTCCGGCCACGTCGCGGAGCCTCTGCCCGAAGACCCCCTTGACGCAGACGACAACCCTGTCTCCAGGCTCCACCAGGTTGACCATCACCGTCTCCATCCCGGCGCTCCCCGTGCCCGACATGGGCAGGGTCAGCTCGTTTCTGGTCTGGAAAGCGTATCGAAGCAGTTCCATCGTCTCATTCATTACTTCCATGAACTGGGGATCGAGGTGGCCCAGCATGCTGCTGGACATGGCCCGCAAGACCCGCGAAGAGGTTTCCACGGGACCCGGACCCAGTAAAAGGCGGAATCCTGGGTTCAACTGTCCGAATTCGGCGTTCACTTTTTCTCCTCCTTTTGGTTTAAGAGTTCAATTTTCTACACACCGGAAACCAGGCACGCTCTCCCCAATTGCGGCGCTTCTCAATTCCCCGCAGCCGCATACCGGCCAGCATGCCAGCATATGATTTAATTCTCTTTTGAAGGGGAAACACCTTCTTCAACTTCCTACCCGTCATAAAAACCCTTTGAGCAAAATAATAATAAAAAGAATGCGCAAAAGTATATCGGCGGGGGTGGACTTGTGAAAAAGAGCCTCAGAACAGCGACGTCGCTTTCGCTTTTGCTCGCGCTTATCCTGTTGAATCTCGTCCTTTACCGGGGAATACTCCCTGTTTACAAAGACCGGCTGCGCTGGGAATCAACAGGCAAAATCATCTGGAGAGTTCCCGTTGACCAGAAGCTCATCGCGCTCACCTTCGACGACGGGCCGAGCCCCACCTTTACGCCGCAGGTCCTCGACGTGCTCAATCAATTCGGGGTCAAGGCCACGTTTTTCGTTGTCGGCAGGCAGGTGGAAAAGTTCCCGGCAATCCTGGTGAGAGAAGCCAGGGAAGGGCATACCGTCGGCAACCACATGTACACCCACAGCAGGGTAGATAAACTCTCTTTGGAAGCCTTGATCGACGACCTGCGCCGGGCCGATCAGTTGATTTACAACTTGAGCGGCACGAGGCCTCATTTTTTCCGTCCCCCCGACGGTTATTACGACGAAAAAATCGTGGCAGCTGCCGAAGCTTTAAACTACCAGGTAGTTATCTGGACCTGGTCGCAGGACACGCGAGACTGGTCAAACATTTCCGCCAGGACCATTTCCGAGAGGGTCCTCCAAAACGCAAGACCCGGCGATATCATCCTTATGCACGACCAGGGCGGAGACCGGAGCAATACCCTGGAAGCGTTGAAGCTGATCCTGCCGGGCTTGCTAGAGAAAGGCTACAAGCCTGTGACCTTGGATGAACTGGTTGAGTCCAGAGCCAAAAAACCAGGCAATTCAGTCCAGGACCAGCTTCATGCACAGGCTCGTCGCCGGGCAGGCGGTACTTAGGGCCGATCCTTCCAGGAGCTTGGTGGGAGCATCAGCAAGCGTCGTCCCGGCAAAGCCCCATCTTTCCATGTACCTGCCGGCCGTGGCAGTAAGCAGGTAGACTTCCCGGCAGCCCGCTTCTTTAGCCTTGCGCAGGGCTTCTTCCACCAAAGCTGCGCCCAGACCTGCTTTTCGCCATTCTGGCCGGACGGCCAGCGAACGAAGCAGTGCCGCATCCCCGGCGCGCTCCAACCCGATCACGCCGGCGATGCCGGTTATGTCGCCGACCAGGTAATTCGAGATGTTTTCCCTGTCTATGCCCGCTGCTGTGAGGCCGGCATCCGCCAGCAGGCTGCACACATCATCAAAGTCTTCCCCGCTTGCCGGGCGGATCAGGTAATCCCTGCCGGCGCAAAGGACCATGGCTGGTTTTTTCGCCTTGACAAACGCGCTGACCACGGTTCCGCTCAGCTCGCTCCAGTCGCCTTTGTAAAACCGCGCGGCATTCGTCCCGGCCAAATTTCCGGCAAAATCATATTCCCTGGTCACCGTGATTTCAACATCCCTGAAACCGGCCTCCAAAAGATGCTTTCTGTACTCATCCTCCAGGAGCGCGCCTGCAATGCAGGAGGTCCAGCGCTCCAGGTCCTGCAGCGCTTCGGGCGGCAGCGGCCTTTTGAGGACAATGTCCGAAACGGCAAACCTGCCGCCGGGCTTGAGGACCCGGAAGGCTTCCCGGATCACCTTGCCCTTGTCGCCCGACAGATTGATCACGCAGTTGGAAATCACCACATCGACCGAATTGTCGGGAAGCGGGATTTCTTCAATGTATCCCTGCAAAAACTCCACATTCTTGATTCCTGCTTTTTCCTGGTTTTTTTTGGCTTCTCTCAGCATTTCCCCGGTCATGTCCAGCCCGTACGCCTTGCCGTAAGGCCCGACGCGCCTGGCCGACAGCAACACGTCCAGCCCGGCGCCGCTGCCCAGGTCCAGCACGGTCTCGCCGGGATGAAGGTCAGCCAGCATCGCCGGGTTGCCGCAGCCAAACGAAGACTCCAGCAGGCCGGCTGGCAGTCCTTCAATTTCGCCCTGCCCGTAAATCCCGCCGGTTATGAGGCCGGTTGCCGCCTTATCCCCGTTCCCGCAGCAGCCTCCTTGCGTTTCTCCGCCGCAGCACCCCTTCTTGTCCATGATCGCCCGGGCGTACCTTTTTCGCACCGCTTCGCGGATCGTTTCGATTTCCATACTCTCATTCTCTCCTTTGTTAACAGCATTTCTCGTCTTCCAGGACCTTCAGAAGCATTTCCAGGCTCTCTACGACCTGCTGCCTTTTATCTGCCGGTATGGCGCCAAGCACCTTCCCAAAATACGAGTCCATCTTTTCTTCTATCGCCCGGCAGGACGCCATGCCTTTCCCCGTTAGCCTGATCGCGACAGAGCGGCGGTTCTCAGGGTTTATCTCCCGTTCGACCAGGCCGCAGCTTGCCAGACCCTCGACCGTCCTGCTCGCCGTGCTTTTGTCCAGGTTCAACCTGCCGGCCAGGTCATTAAGCGACAATTCCCCGCTCCTCCCGATCTCAATCAGCGCGTGGCACTGGGCAAGGGTTATCCCGCAGCAGGACGCTTCCGCTTTCTGCAGGACTCCCGTTCTTCTCACCAGCAGCCGGATCGCCTCCCTCAACCTGCCGGCCAAACCCGCATCTTCCACACCCGTCACCTCCTGCTTATTATTGTAATATAAAACAGTTGTATTTTACAACTATTTTTTCGCGGCCAATATTTCGCTGCCGGATGTTAAATATTTCCTTGAATATTTCCAAGGCCCTGTTGCCTTTCGCTAAAAAAGCACCTATAATAAGAAGATAAGAGTTATAACCAAATATTTAAATTCATGATTTCATGTTCATTTTATGTAGGAGGTTAAATAAATGAGGAGGTTTAAGCGATGAATGAACAGGTTGCTAAAAAGCTGTCATTTTTGGACCGCTATCTGACCTTGTGGATATTCCTGGCTATGGCCGTAGGGCTTGGGGCGGGATATGCGTTCCCCAAAATGGCCGATTTTTGGGGGAAATTCCAGGTGGGAACCACCAACTTGGCCATCGCGATAGGACTTATTCTAATGATGTACCCTCCCCTGGCCAAAGTGCGCTACGAAGAGCTGCCGACCGTCTTTCAAGACAAAAAGCTGCTCACCCTGTCATTGATTCAAAACTGGGTGGTCGGTCCCGTGGTGATGTTTATCCTGGCTGTTTTGCTGTTGCCTGACAAACCAGAGCTAATGACCGGCGTTATCCTGGTGGGGCTTGCCCGCTGCATCGCCATGGTGCTGGTGTGGAACGACCTGGCCGGCGGCCACCCGGAATACGTGGCTGGTCTGGTGGCCTTCAACGCCATATTTCAGGTGCTCACCTATTCCATATACGCCTATATCTTTTTAACGGTCATCCCGGCCTGGCTGGGTCTTTCCAGCGTGGTAGTCGATGTTTCCATGGGTGAAATCGCCAAGAGCGTGTTTATTTACCTGGGTATTCCCTTTCTGGCCGGCTACATAAGCCGTTCCGTGCTGGTCAAGTCCAGGGGCCGGGACTGGTATGAGCAAAACTATATACCGCGCGTCAGCCGTTTAACCCTGATCGCGCTGCTGTTTACTATTTTTGTCATGTTCTCCTTGAAGGGTGAAGTGATAATTACGCTGCCCCTGGACGTCATCAGGGTCGTGATCCCCCTGACCTTATACTTTGTGTTCATGTGGCTGGTTACCTTCTTTATCGGCAAGTGGATCGGCGCAGATTATCCCAGGACGACCACCATCGCTTTCACTGCCGCCAGCAACGATTTCGAGCTGGCCATCGCCGTGGCGGTGGCGGTATTCGGCATCCACTCGGCCCAGGCCTTCGCCACCGTGATCGGCCCGCTGGTGGAGGTGCCGGTGTTGATAAGCCTGGTCAACGTGGCGCTGTATTTCCGGCGCAAATACTTCCGCCATGAACTGCCGTGAGCCTGATGACAGCAAAACGCCCGGGGCCGCCGTCGGCTCCCGGGCATATCTATCTATGCGCAGACCGCAGATTTCCGGGTTAACCAATGCCCGCCAGTCTCAAACCATGTTGCCGAAAACAAGCCCGGTGAGGGTGGCCATGACAATAACCAGGAGAACATAAGTCACGGTTTTCTTTGTTCCCATAATGCTGCGGATGACCAGCATGTTGGGCAGGCTTAAAGCCGGGCCGGCCAACAACAGCGCCAGGACCGGACCTTTGCCCATGCCGGCTCCCATCAAACCCTGGATAATGGGCACTTCGGTCAGGGTGGCAAAATACATGAAGGCTCCCACGACGGAGGCAATAAGGTTGGCTCCCAACGAATTGCCGCCTACCAGGGCTGAAATCCACCTTGAGGGAATGATTCCGCCATCAGTGCCCGGGCGTCCCATCAGAAAACCGGCCACCAGTACTCCGCCCAGGAGAAGAGGCAAAATCTTTTTGGCAAAATCCCAGGAAGAATCAACCCATTGAGTGAGTTCTTCCTTGTCGAACCAGCGCATCAGGATATAAGCCAGTATGGCCAGCAAGACAAATGTTATCGGCCAGTGGATTTTATAGACGAAGTGCCAGAATCCTTCCTGAGACTGGGGTTTGGCCCAGGCGGCAAAAATCAGGATAAAAACGAGATTGGCAAAGTATAAAAGGTTTTGCCACCCCTTTCTTCTTTCTTCACCCCCGTTATCGCCAAGGTCAAGACCTTCCCTGCCGGCATCTTCCTTGCCGTAAAGCAGGGCCATGATTAATCCGATTATTACTGCGAACAGCACTGCTCCCACTGCACGCGCCACACCCAGTTCCCAGCCCAGGACCCGGGCGGTGAGGATGATGGCCAGCACGTTAATAGCCGGGCCGGAATAAAGGAAGGCCACAGCGGGACCAATTCCGGCGCCCCTTGTATATATCCCGGCAAACAGAGGCAAAACCGTGCAGGAGCATACTGCCAGCACGGCTCCCGAGACTGACGCCACCGAGTAGGAAAGCCATTTCTTGGCCCCGGAGCCGAAATACTTCAGGACCGCATTTTGGGAGACAAAGATGGCAATCGCGCCGGCGATAAAGAAAGCGGGAACAAGACAAAAAAGCACATGTTCCCGGGCGTACTCATTCAACATTTTAAACGCTTCCAGGGTGGCCGCCGCCACGGCAGAGTTATTGAAGGGCATCAGGTAGGCGACCAGAAAAACCCCCAGGTAAAGCATGAATTTTTGCCATTCTTTCATTTTCATATTACCTCTGAATAATCATATTTAAATAATTTTATTTGAACTCCCTAAAAATGTCCCTCAGAATACCTGTTTATAAGGAAGAGACGCCTTGATGATCTTGGTTGTCTCTTCCTTGGAGGGCACTTTCCCGGAAAGTTTCACTTTCCCGTCGATAATCAGACCGGGGGTCATTAAGATGCTGGTTTTGGCGATTTCTTTGAGGTCGGAAATCTTTCCTATTTGAGCGTCCACGTTTAATTCCTGCACTGCTTCGCGGACAACTTCCTCGAGCTTTTTGCATTTTGCGCACCCTGTGCCGACAATTTTAATATCCACGATTGCACCTCCATGAGTTTATTTTAATAAATGCTGATTTTATTTAAAGGAATAGTCAATAACCGGGTACCAGTTTTTCGCCATTTTTTCATCTCTCCTCGATTTATATAAATATATTTTTATATGATTATATTACTTAATCGGTCGGCGGATTGCAAACACTTTCAGGGAGGCAAAATGAATGAATGAAAGCATATTATTCAAATTAGGCATCATTTTTGCCATCTAGCTTCTGATATCGACGATTTATGTTCATAAGAACATTATGGAACAAGATAACTGAGCACCTCCAAGCGGTCTTGTATTATTACTTTTTTGGTTTTACACCAAAATATAAGAACCACAGTCTTTCACTGTGGTCAGACAAGCTTCATGGTCCGCTAAATCTACTGATATAAGTATCATCTGTCTATTTTAATTTCTCCGCCGTTTAATGCAATATAACCTTTAAGATATTTTTCAGCGCTCTGCTGGCAGTGATAGCAGATAATTTCCACAGGAACAGGCCTCATACCCTGAAGGTAAACAGCCGATTGAAGGTCTTGGGCGGCATAGAGAAACCATTCCCTGGCGATTTCCCTATTGTTCATAAATAATAATCCCTTCGTTCATAATCTTGTGCTCCAAAGTAGTTGAAAGACGCGCCCGTTCCTCAAATTCTTCATTTCTATAGACTAAAAGGTCTACAGGCAGCGAAACAATATATGCCAAAGCCCGCCTTGCCTGTCTTAAAACCTCTATCTTTCTTTTGCTGCTATCATCAGTAATAATGCAAAGATCGATATCGCTTCCCTGATCTGGTTGACCATAAGCATAAGAACCAAACAGGTATATTTTCTTCGGGCTGAGGTTTTTCTGGAGAGCATCCACAACTCTGTTCAATTCTATGTAGTTTGTTATTTGTTCCATATGCACCACCCGGTTATATTATACTATTTATTGGTTCTATAATCATGATCTGACTATATTTTCCCCCCATATTTTTATACTCTAGACTCTAGAACATCTAACATTCCGAGAATTATGCTTGCCTGAGCTTCAGCTGTGCCTGCGGTAAAAGGATTCTTTTTCCGCTTCCCCGACCACCCTGTCCACCAGCCAGGCCATGAGAAGGATCCCCGGAACATTGAAGAGCAGGCGGGTAACGGCAAACCGGCTGCCCAGCGAAGTCAGCTCGAAAAGAAACATGGGGATCTTCATGGTGGACCATGCCCCAAGAAAGATGATGATGTTCCGGTACTTTACCCCTTTTTGGGCCATCAGTGCCGCAATCGGAAAAGCGGCATAAAGAGGCCCTGCGGCTGCCGCGCCGAGCAGAAAACTCAAACCGATCCCTTTTATCCCCGACTCTTCGCCCAAGTGCCGGATGACGGTCTCTCGCGGAACCCAGGTGTCCAGCAGGCCGAGGATCAGGAAGATCGGAGGGAGAACACCCAACATTTGAAGAAAGATGGCGGAGGTGTGCTTGAAAACAGTTCTGCCTTCGTCCGGATTATACGCGGCCAGCAACAAATCAATAACAAGGAGCAAAAAGAACCAGCGATACCTTTTCAATTCCGCCTTCATCCTACGACCACCCCGATCACCGCCGCAACAAAAAAGGAAAAGACGAAGCTGTAAAAGTTGCGGATCATGGTTTCACGGCGGCCGAAATATTTCGTTTCCAAGGGAGCGGTAACGAGCCCCACCATCATCAGGGTGGACACAAAGACGGCGATCTGCATCACCCCGGCCCCCTGCTTGAGCAATGACGCGGCCAGGGGAAAAGCCACAAACCCGGGTATCAGGGTGGCGGACCCGACCAGCGACGACAGGATCATTCCGGCGATACCGCTCTCTTGGCCAATCAGGGCAGCGATCGTCTCCGGCGAAAGGTAAGTCAGCATAATCCCGATAAGAGCCAAGACGACCGCAAAATCCGGCAGGATATTGGCAAAAGCCTTCCACGCCTTGATCAACGCCGTTTTGGTTTTCTTCGAGTCCCTGGCGTAAGACCAGACCAAAAAAACGGCCGCGGCAGCATATAAAAAAGCGGTAAACATCTCATATGTCACCAGCCTTTCGGTTTTTCGCTTTACGCGTAATTGTAATTATAATCAATACCGGCCGGCATTTCAATAATTTGGCATATGATAATTTTTATAAATTTAAATTCTTTTATATATGCTTGAAGACAACCATATGAGTTATAATAAATATAACAATAACGAAAAAATCAGGATGGAATCTTAAAATTCTGCTCTTTTAAGGAGGTTAACATGGCCGACAAGTATTCAAGGGCCGCCGAGCGCCTGAAAGCGGTCGCCGAACCCACGCGTCTCAAAATTGTGGAGATGCTCGCCGCGGAAGAAATGTGCGTGTGCGAAATAATCGACAGGCTGAGTCTCAGCCAGCCAGCCGTATCGCATCACCTCAAAACGCTGCGCCAGGCCGGTATCATTTCCGACCGAAAAGAGGGCAAATGGGTGTTTTATTCGCTCAACAAGGGCGAGTTCTGCAACCTGCTGCAGGACTTGCAGGCCGGGATTTCCCCGGATTACCCGGTTGCGGAAAAGCACGAGCCGACCATCCTCTGTCCGCTGGACAGCGATGCCCAAAACTGCTGAGGTTTTCCGCACAGCATACCGCAAACTCTACGGGCATTATCGCTCGGTTATCTCAAAAAGCTCATGGTCAGGTGCGCCTTCGATTCTCTCCATTTCCACTTCCGCCGCTTGCTTTATTACCAGGCGGTTATTTCCACGTGTCCAAACGCTGAAAGCAACCGAACAAGAAGGCTGGTGCTTAAACCGCGGAGGGTTGGAAAGCCTGGCCCGGGTAAGCCCCTGGACGACGTCTCCCAGGCAGGGACTCCCGACAACCTCGACCAAAAGCTGCGGGCAGTTTAGTTGGCCGAACCTTTCCTCGGCCGCCAGGGCCATCCTCACGGCCAGCAGCAGGTCCTTGCACTCTTCCTGGTGGTGGTTGAGGGCTTCCTTTTTTCTTGCCTCCCAGAGCTTTTTCTTTTCCAAGGGCTTGATGTACGGCGTTTTTGGCGAAAAGACAATATCCTGCTCAAAATAAGGTTTAAGGTCGATAACCGGCGTGCCGTCAATGGCGTCTAACCCCTCGACGTGCAGGACATTGCCTTCGACCCCTGTCAGCCTGACGAGCGAAAGCCCAACAGGATTCGGCCTGACCGGCGTCCTCAACCCGAAAACCCCGTATTCCGGCAGGTCCCTGTTGACACGGTAAGGCACCGTTTTCAGCAGGTCCCGGCGAGCCCGGTGAAACCAGGAAAGGACCCAAAAATGCGAGTGTTCCTGGACCCCGGTGAGGGCTTCCCGGTAAGGCAAAAATATCTCAATGGACGCCCTGCAGCCTCCCGCCGGGACCTCCGCCACCTCCCGGCAAGCGGAGCGCACGATCCCCACGGGTTCAATCTCAATGCTTGCCATCCTCATCTCCCCTTCTCCTTTGCCATATAAATCATCTTATCTATATTTCTATATTTTACAGCACCCTGTATCCTTGTCCTTCAATCGCGCCGATGATTTGCCCCAGTTCCACCCTGGAGGGATCGTATTCTATGCTCACCGTCTTTTCGGCCAGATTTACATCCACGTCTACTCCCAACCCGCCCAGGGCTTTTTCCACAGCAATCTTGCAATAGTCGGAGGACATCCCGTCTATGCTCAGTATAACACCAGCCACCCTTTTGCCTCCATCATTATTGAAATCTCATGGAGGTATTTTATCCTCAAAACAAGCGGTTATGCGCCGGGAACCTGTCACCTCCTTCAGGCTTTGCTCATAAAATATTAAAGCAATAACGGCCACCTGTTTCTACTCAACAATATGAGATGGGAGGAACAATAGATGGCAGAACCAGCGGCGCCTAAATCCGAACTGACGCCGGCCAAAAAACCGGCTTGCCCTCCTGAACCCGGGTCTGGCTACGGGCCGGGCTACGGATACGCCCCAGGGCACGGCAGCTGTCCCTACGGTTATGCACCCGGCTACGGGCCAATCAGCCCCTATTCATTCGGCCCCGGTTTCGTTCCCTATGAACCCGGCTACAATTACGGCCCTTACGGTTTTGGCCCAGGGCCCTTCGGCCCCGGCCCCGGCTCTCCTTTCGGCCCGGGGTATTTCCCCTGGACGGGTTATGGCTACTGCCCTTACTGCCACGGGCAGACAATCAAGCGGTAATCCTGTTGAAAAAACCCGCAGATTTAAGAATCCGCGGGTTTTTAATTTGCTGCCCGGCCCCTGCCATCCTGTACACGGCTGATCATTGACATCCCCTCTGGGTGGGTCTATTATTTTGTTGTAAATCCAAAAAACCGCCCGCAATCGGCATTGTCTTAAAACGGCGGTAGGGAGGTATTTTGTTTGAGCAAATACTGGAACCCGCTCCTGCGCAGCATCCAGCCCTACATTCCCGGCGAGCAGCCGCAAGATAAAAGGTACATCAAACTGAACACCAACGAAAACCCCTTCCCTCCTTCTCCCCGGGCGCTCGAAGCCATCAGGCGCGCCGCCGGGGAAGACTTGCGGCTCTATCCCGACCCGGATTGCCGGGAACTCCGGGAAACGCTGGCCTCCTCGTTCAATCTCGCGCCGGAACAGGTTTTTGTCGGCAACGGTTCCGACGAGGTGCTCGCTTTTTCTTTCCTGGCCTTTTTTGATCCCGGCCACCCCATCCTTTTCCCCGACATCACCTACAGCTTCTATCCTGTTTACGCGGCTCTCTTTAAGATTGAGCACCGGACCGTGCCGCTTTCCGCGGACTTTTCCCTGCCTGTTGAACCTTTCCTGCAAAAAAACGGCGGGATTGTCTTTCCCAATCCCAACGCGCCCACCGGAAAATTCCTCCCCCTGGACAAGGTGGAGCTTATCCTGGAGCGCAATCCGGAAAGCGTGGTAATAATAGACGAGGCGTATGTCGCTTTCGGCGGGGAATCAGCCGCGAGATTCGTCAACAAATACCCCAACCTGCTGATCACCAGCACCTTCTCCAAATCCCACTCGCTGGCCGGCCTGCGTGTAGGCTATGCCCTGGGAAACCGGGAATTAATCGACGGCCTCAACCGCGTCAAGGGCTCGTTCAATTCCTACACCCTTGACCGCCTGGCCCTGGCCGGAGCAAAAGAAGCCCTCCTGGACCGGGAATATTTTGAACAAACCAGGGCCGCCGTTATGGCCACCAGGGGGAAAACTGCCGAACGCCTGGCTGCGCTCGGATTCGAAGTCGTTCCTTCCTGCGCCAATTTCCTGTTTGTCAGCCACCGGACCGTCCGGGCCTCTAAAATTTACCGCCTGCTTAAGGAAAAAGGAATCCTGGTCCGCTATTTCAACAGGCCGCGCATCGACAATTTCCTTAGAATCTCCATCGGTTCGGACAAAGACATGGACAGCCTTCTTTCAGCCGTCGCCGAAACAGTCTCAAAACCTCAATAGCCTCTTTCAAAGTCCACCACGTTTAACAATTCGCCTTTCCCTCTCAAGTAGGCGCGCAGGTTGTGCCTGAGAACTCCCAGCGACTTTTCCAGGTATTTTATGCTGTTGCCGGCAACATGGGGAGTGATGAACACGTTTTCCATCTCCCACAGCGGGCTTGAAGGATCTAGCGGCTCCTCGTAAAAGACGTCGCTGACCATCCCTTTTATTTTTTTTGTCCGCAGGGCCTCGATGAGGTCCTGTTCATTCACTGTCTTTCCCCGTCCCACATTGATAAAGGACGCTGTAGGCTTCATCAGCTCAAAATATCTCCTGTCAATCAGCTTCTCGTTCTCCGGCGTGTATGGCAGGAGGTTCACCACATAATCGCTTTTTTTGAACACCTCGCTCATCTTTTCCGGGGTATACAATTCGTCTACGAAACCCGTTTCTTCAGGGTTCCTTTTCACGGCGACGACCTTCATTCCCATCCCGGCCGCCCTTTTGGCCACTTCCCGGCCGATCGCCCCCAACCCCAGGATGCCCAGGGTGGTGCCGTTTATCTCGTCCTGGTCAATAGAACGGTCCCATTTTTTTATGCCTTGGTTTTTGGCAAATAACGGAAAATTCCGGGCGAGCATAATCAAGGCGCAAATCACGTACTCGGCTATGTGGATGGTGGCGATGCTCCGGCCGCAGGTGAGTATTATCCCCCTTCTTTCAATCTCTTTCAACGGGTACGAATCGATGCCTGCAAACAGCGACTGTATCCACTTCAAGCCGGGAGCCGCCTGCAGCATCTCCACCGTGCAGGGGGTTGTAATCAGGATCTCAGCCCCGGCCAGGACTGCCGTCAAGTTCTCCTCGCTCGTGCACACCTCGAAACTGACCTCCGGGAACTCTTTGGCTAGTTCATTGAGGGGTCCTGCCGGCTGGCAAAAATAATTGATCACGGCTTTCTTCATGTTGACCTCCCATAATCTGTCGTTTTTGGTCGTTATGCTGTTTTCAGGGACCGCAAGGCGTTCAGCACCGCTGCCAGGGCTACGCCCGTGTCGGCGAACACCGCTCCCCACATGGTGGCGAACCCGCAGGCGCTCAACAGCAGCACCGCCCCTTTAACCCCCAGCGCCAGGAAAATGTTCTGCCACACGATTTTTTTCGTTTTACGGGCAATCCTCATCGCGGTCACAAGCCTGGACGGCTCGCCCGTCATCAACACCACATCGGCAGCCTCGATGGCGGCATCGGCTCCCAGCCCGCCCATTGCCACGCCTACATCGGCTCTGGCCAGCACCGGGGCGTCATTTAGCCCGTCGCCCACAAAAACAAGGCTGCCTTTGCCTTTGGTTTGGCACAGCCGCTCCATTCTTTCGACTTTTTCATGCGGGAGCAGCTCGCCGCACGCTTCGTCAAGCCCCAGCTCCCTGGCGACCTGGGCAGCGGCATCCCGCCTGTCGCCGCTCAACAGGCACACCCGTTTTACTCCCAGGCTTTTCAGCCCCTGGACTGCGTCACGGCTGTCCTCTTTCAGCTCGTCGACAATGAGGACGGACCCCCATAATTTCCCGTCAACGGCAAGATAAACCGTGGTCCCGTCCTCTTCTTCGCTCCGGATTTCAATGCCGGCATTCTCCATCAACCGGCGGTTCCCCGCCAGGATGGTTTTCCCGCCCGCTGTCGCCTTAACTCCGCCCCCCGCTACTTCTTCAAAGCTCTCGATCCTTTCCTTATCGACCGTGCCTCCGTAGTATTCCTCAATTGACCTGGCGATCGGGTGGTTGGAATAATATTCGGCCAAAGCCGCCTCCTCCAGAAACTCTTCCCGGCTGAGACCGTCCTTTGGCCTGACCGAAGCGACGCGAAAGACCCCCTTGGTCAGCGTGCCCGTCTTGTCAAAGACCACAGTGTCAACGCTGCTGAGCGCCTCCAGGAAATTCCCTCCTTTTACCAGGATACCGTTCCTGGAAGCGCCTCCAATGCCGCCGAAAAAGCTCAGGGGAATGGAAATCACCAGGGCGCACGGGCAAGAGACGACCAAAAAAACAAGGGCGCGGTACAGCCAATCCGAATAGCCGCCTCCAGCAGCCAAGGGCGGGACAAGGGCCAGAGCGGCGGCGCAGCCTACCACCGCCGGCGTGTAATACCTGGAAAACCTGGTAAAGAATTTCTCCGCCGGCGCCTTTTGGCCGGCGGCGTTTTGAACCAGCTCCAGTATCCGTGCCGCCGTGGATTGGCCGTATTCTCTTGTCACCTCCAGGCTTATCAGGCCGGTGGTGTTAACAAACCCGGCCAGCACCTCGTCCCCGGGCTTCACTCCCCGCGGCACCGCCTCGCCGGTCAGCGCGGAAGTGTCGACAAAGGAGGAACCGTCCAGCACGACGCCATCAAGCGGCACCCGTTCGCCGGGCTTTACGAGTATGACCTCGCCCGCTCTCACCTCATTTGGAGATACGGTTAAAACCGCATCTCCCTGTTTGAGGTTTGCGTAATCCGGCCTGATTTTCAGCAGTTCCCGGATCGAGCGGCGCGAGCGGTCAACCGCCGCCTCCTGGAAACTCTCGCCCACCTGGTAGAACAGCATCACCGCCACCGCTTCGGAAAACTCGCCGATGGCAAAGGCCCCGACGGTCGCCGTCGTCATCAGGAAGTTTTCGTCAAACACCCGCCCTCGCCGGATGTTTTCGAGGGCCTTCAGGATCACCTCTCCCCCGATCAGTAGATAGCTCAAAAGGTACAGGAGCAGTTCAACCGAAATTCCCGGCTTCATTAACAAGGCTGCCAGGCAAAGAAACACCCCGGCAGCCAGCCGCGCCAGCCTGGTCCTCCGCTCTTCCCTTCCAGAAGCGGCTGTTTCCAGGCTCTCCATTTCTTCCGTTTTTTCCTTTGTTCCCGCTACGGATCCTCTTGAAGAGGCGTCGCTCCCCGCCGGTCCTTTCCCGGCAATCCCGGCCTGAATATGCGGCATGTGTTTCATCCCCTTTGCCCGCTGCCCGCGCTATTGATGCCTGACATGAGCCAGTCCCTGGGAAAACAGGTTTATGATGTGTTCATCATCCAGGGAATAATAGACCTTCTTCCCTTCCTTCCTGTTCTTGACAAGCCGCAGGTTTCGCAAAACCCTCAACTGGTGGGAAACCGCCGGCTGCGACATTCCCAGCGCTTCTTCCAGGTCGCAGACGCACAACTCTCCCTGGGCGAGAGCATGGAGGATTCTTATGCGGGTTGCATCGCCCATCGCCTTAAAGATCTCGGACACCCCCGACACCTCGTCCGGCTTCAGGCTGTTTTCCTTAACCGCCTGCACCCTGTGGTGATTAAGGTGCCTGTCCTCGCATACTTCTTTGGGCATACGGCATCTCCTTAATATGAATACATATTCATATGTTTCTACGATTATATTAGCGTTTTTCTACGAATATGTAAATACGTTTGCTTCATTAAAAACATTTAGTAATTAATGCCAAGTTTACAGCAAATTGTCTGCCACCAAGGGATGTCTAATTGGCAATATGCAATGTTATTATACTTTTTCAATTTTATTCGGCCATTCAATAATTCGGTAATGGGGTGCATGAGGGGGATTAGGATAAACGCCGATGCCTATGGGATAAGAGTGCCCGGTAGCAAATGTTTTTTCCAAGCCGTCCAGGAAGTTATCAAGAACTTCCGATGATATAGCAATGGCCAATTCAATATCCTGATAATTACCAAATCTTCTTGCTCCTTGACAGGGAATACCTACAGCTACAGTTTTATCTACATAAGCTTTCGCTACCGTCCAGCCACAGATTCCGCATATTCCGGAAAATCTGATATTTAATCCTCCGGGATTAAACCACTGGTACCCTTCCGAGACCCTGTTTAGTTGTCCAGGTATAACCCCCCAAAAAATGATATCAGGTTTAACGTCCATTTTCTCCAAAGGGCCGATGATAAAACTTTTTACTGAACCCTTGGGTATACAGGGAACAGAGGATACAGATTCTGCACTATCTTCACGGCGTTGATGATGGATGTTTAAAAACTGGCTTCCATCGGTAAAAGGTTGAGGCCAATCTTTAAATCCCATAATTACCCAAGCCATAGAACATATAATGTCTTCTTTTTCTATATAATATACATCCTGATGGCATCGATCATAACGCGCCAAGGTAATGAACTGGCATAGATTATACTTATCGGGCAATTTCCTGTATTTAATCGTATTTATTTTCTCACCCGGTTTAACCATTTTAATTCCTACAGGAAACGTTAATGGTCGAATATGATACTCTATTTTTTGGTTTATTAACATATTTTTCTCTTGAATCTCACTCATTTTTTACCCCTCTTTCCTGTTATAATTTAGGAAGGCAGTTTCCGATACTGCTTCATCAGAAAACGGCCTTCCATTTATTGTTATTTGGTTTGTTTTTTCTTTTCCAGGTTTCGTAATAACTGGCTATTTGACCATCATATTTGGAAGGAAGAGTATTATTTGTGGAAAGTTATAAAAAAGGATAACCCCTAAAAGCTGAATTAAAATAAACGGAAAAACACCCCGATAGATATCCCATGTTGTTACTTCTGGTGGAGCAATTCCTTTCAGATAGAAAATAGAGTAAGCAAAAGGAGGGGTCAAAAAAGAAGTCTGCATGACAATTATTATCATCATCGCAAACCAGATAGCGTCTACTCCAAGATTTGCCGCAATAGGTGTAAAGAGTGGCACAACAATCATTAGAATTCCTATCCAGTCAATAAATGCCCCCATGATGAATACAATCAGGAACATCAACAATAAAACTCCCCAATCGGGAACGGGAAGTGCCATTATTAGATTCTCGACCACGCGAGAACAACCCAAGCGCATAAACACGCTAGTATAAATCTTAGCTCCCACAACCACAAGAAATACCATACTGGAGACCTTTACTGTTTGATAAATAATTCCCTTCAGCTTTTCCAGGGTAAGCGACCGATATAACAGTGACAGCAGCAGAGAGCCAAAGCACCCTAAAGCAGCCGCTTCTGTTGGTGCTGTTAAACCGAAGAAAATAGAACCTAAAACAGCAAGTATCAGCGTGCCTACCGGTAAAACGGAAACTGCAAAAAGTTTCAGTTTCCGTTTTAAAGGAATAATTTCATCCTCATCCGATATCCCTGGACCTTTTTCCGGTTTTAGATAACAGATAATCAGCACATATACAATATACATTAAGGCCAGTATTATACCCGGGATAAAGGCCCCCATCAAGAGTTTACCGACAGAAACACCAGCCATGGGGCCATATACCAAAATCATTACACTGGGAGGTATCAGTATTCCCAATGTTCCCCCAGCACAAATAGCTCCCGTGGCAAGAGGTTTGTCGTAAGAGCTTTTTGCGATGTAAGCTATTTTTATGATTTTCTAATCGCAAATCAAGCATA
>JANLFJ010000016.1 GCA_024655825.1 Peptococcaceae bacterium
TGCGTTCCTTTCAACGCTTGTGCTGTTTGGCCCCCTGAACATAGCAATTAGCTCGTTTACAGATGACAGCAAAAGACAAAAAAACTCATAATCCGGCAGGATTTATTTCTAATTTTAAGAATTATTTCGGTGTACACACTACGTCAAATAAGGAGGACCGTTAAATCATTATTATGAAAAGGTTATTACTCTTCATGGCTATATTATCCTTCATCCCGGTTTTCATGTCTTATGATCTTCCCGTTCTTACCCTTACCGACGCCAAAAGCGGCGCCATATACCTGACCGTTCCCGTTAAAGACCAGCAGCGCTTTACTCTGGGATGGCGTCATTCCGTAGAGCTGCAACCCTGGGAAGAGGATTTCCAGATTAATCAACAAACTCTTCACTTCACTTTAGTGGAAACACGCTTTCGTTCCTACGGCGCGGGAGTCCCTGCCCTGATCCCCGGTACTTGTACTTATGAATTGAGCAACGGCTTTATCGTTTTCAAGAACCTCAACCAGGATTATGAAAAGCTGTCTTTCATACATTCCGATTATGCCCGTTATTGGCTTACCGCCGGGAAAAACACCTACACGCTCGCGGACCATATGCCCGATAGCGCGCAGGTGTTTTTAAGGCTGCAAAAAATCCCGCTATGTTTATACTTGTTCCACGTTTTAAGCGGTTTTTGGGCCGGTAGCCCGGCTTGAACGCCTTGCTTCAATTTTTTGCCATACAATGACCAGAGTGATTGCCAAGATACCGATAAAATCAGTCCAGATTCCCGGTTTAATAAGGCAAAGGGATCCACAAAACAGCATTAATCTTCCCAGCGGGTTCAGCACAGTCAATAAATATCCCTCTACCGCCGCTGCCAGAGCAACAACCCCTACCATGGCAGTAGCCGTAACAACGATGGCATTAAACAGGGTTGTATTTAACAGCATTAACGAAGGCGAATAAACAAAAATATACGGAACGATGAAACCTGCCAGGGCCAGCTTAACCGCTTGAAATCCTGTCCTGGCCGGATCTGAGCCAGCTATCCCTGCCCCGGCGAAAGCGGCCAGGGCTACCGGCGGGGTAAGATTGGCCAACATGCCGAAGTAAAACACAAACATATGTGAAACCAGGGGTTCAATGCCCAGTTTGGACAATGCCGGCGCGGCCATGGTGGCGGTAATGATATATGCAGGAATCGAAGGTAGACCCATTCCCAGGATGAGGCAGGCGATCATGGCAAACACCAGGGTCAACATCAAGTTTCCCTGTCCAACGAAGAGTATGACAGAAGCGAGTTTAAGCCCGAACCCCGTCAAGGTGGCCACTCCTACAATGACACCCACAATAGCGCAGGACATGGCAACGCTCAAGGTCATCCGCGCCCCGTTCTCCAGGGCTTTTAAAACATCCCGCCACGACATGCGGGTCTCTTTTTTTAGGAAACCAACAATTACGGTGGCCACGATAGAGTAAAAAGCCGCATAGATGGGCGTGTATCCTTTTATTAAAAGATAAACCAGCACAATGAGGGGCATAATGAGATGCCCGCGGGATTTTAATACCTGCGAAATCTGCGGGATCTCTTCCTTTGGCACCCCTCTGAGTCCCCGTTTGCAGGCCCTTAAATGTACCATAACGATTACTCCTAAATAATAAAGGAGCGCGGGGACCGCCGCTGCCAAGGCAATCTTTACATAAGGTATGCCCAGCGATTCAGCCATGATAAAAGCGGCCGCCCCCATTACGGGCGGGAGAATCTGCCCTCCAACCGAAGCCGCTGCCTCCACAGCCCCGGCAAATTCGGGCCGGTATCCAACCTTTTTCATCAGCGGTATGGTGAAACACCCGGTAGTAACAACATTGGCCACCGCACTTCCATTGATCGATCCCATCAAGCCGCTGGAAACAACGGCCACTTTCGCCGGCCCTCCCCGGCTGCCGCCGGCAAGAGCCATAGCTAGGTCGTTGAAAAACTGGCCCATGCCCGATTTGTCCAAAAATGCTCCAAAAAGAATGAACAGGATGATATAGGTTGAAGATACTCCGATTGGAATGCCAAAGATTCCCTCGGTAGTCAAATACATATAGTCCAGTATATCCTTTATGCTGTAGCCGCGATGCATAAGAAAACCGGGCATGTAACGGCCGAAATAGGCATACGCCAGAAAAGCGACGGCTAAAACGGTCAGCTCCTTGCCGGCAATCCTCCGGCCGCCTTCCAGGACCAGCAGCAAAGTGATCAAGGCGAAGAGCAAATCGGTTTTGTTAGGCATTCCCGCCCTTAGTACAATATCGTTATAAAAAGCAATGACATATAAACCGCTGGCCATAGCAAGCAAGGCAAAAATAGCGTCAATAACGGGCAGTTTTCCTTTTGGGCTTTTGTGGGAGAACGGGTAAAGCAGAAAAACAAGCGCTGTTATTACTGCCGTATGAAGAGCCCGGTGTTTTAAAGTGACCAGCGGTCCAGCCCACGCTGTATACAAATGAAAAACAGACATAGCGATAGCAAGGCCGGTTACCGTTTGGGCCAAACATGAACAGTGGAATTTCCGGTACCGGGCTTCTGTGTCGTAAACTTGCAGCACCTGCTCTACCCGGTTTTGTGCTTCTTGGGATAAATCCCTGTTGTTGTTCATCTGCATGCCCCCCAAGCAGATTAATAATTATTGTTAATTGACGCCCTTTTCCTTAAAGTATTTTTCCGCGCCGGGATGCAGGGGAACAGGTATGCCTTTCTTCGCCTTTTCCAGCTTGATGTCCTTGGCTGCAGAGTGAGTGCTGACAAGATCGCCCAGGTTCTCAAAGACTATCTTGGTCATGTTATAAACCAGGTCCTCCGGCATATCGTCCCTGACAACAAGAATGCTTGTAACAGCAGCCGTCGGTACATCCTCTTTATTGTCATATGTACCGCCCGGGATAGAAACGGATGTATAAAAGGGGTATTTTTCGGCCAGTTTCTCAACCGTCTTGGGTTCTATGGGTATTATCCTGACATCATGGGTAGTGCACAGGTCAAGGATTGTAGAGTTTGGAAGCCCGGAAGTCTGGAAGGCCGCATCTACCGACCCGTTTTTCATTTGTTCGATTGACTCGGCATAAGACAAATAGTCAGGTTTAATGTCTTTATAAGTGATTCCGTAGGCCTCCAGCACCTGACGGGCATTGACTTCCGTACCGCTGCCCGGCGCTCCTACTCCCACTCTTTTACCTTTTAAATCGGCAACAGACTTGATTCCTGATTTTTCCAACGCAATCAACTGGACATAATTAGGATAAAGAGCGGCCATGCCGCGCAAATTCTTTACGGCGCCCTTGTCCTTGAAAACCTCTGTACCTGTGTAAGCGTAAGAAACCACGTCATTCATGGCGAACGCAAGCTCAGCCTTCTTTTCTCCAAGCAGTGTGCAGTTGACGGCAGAGGCCCCGGTTGACTGCACGGAAGCTTTCGCTCCGGGAATATTCTCGTTAAATAGCTTGGCCACAGCGCCGCCCAGGGCAAAATACGGGCCTGAACTTCCGCCGGTAACAATGGTGATTAACACCGGCTCTTTTGAAGCCGTCCTGGGCTGCGAATTTTTATTGGCACCTCCGCCGCATCCGGTAATAGCCATAACAGCAAACGCGGCAATCACCAGTAATCCTAGAAGCTTTTTCAATTCATGATTCCTCCTCTTTTAATTTCAATTTTCTAACAATAATATAATCGTAAAAAAAGGGCCTTCAAACGATTGCCTGCCGAATAACCATATTTGACCTCCTGTTGGCTCCTGCCAAACGCTGAGTGGCATTTATCATTTATAAAAAAATCAAGGCGCCAGTTCATAAATCGACCAGCGCCTTGAATTCTTTTACCTTATAGCGGCTTACCGGTATCTCCAGCTTGGGAAGCCCGCTCACCTTCAGGAGATATGTGCCGTTAAACCAGGGAATGATTTCATTCACCTTTTTTAAGTTAACCAGGTAATTACGGTGACAGCGGAAAAAGTTTCTGTCGGCCAGTTTGCTTTCCAGGTTAAGCAGAGGCTGGTTGGCCATATACTCTTTATCAGCCGTCAGGATGTACGTCTTCTTTTCTTTGGCAATAATCACGCATACATCTTCAGGATCAAGCAGGAACAGTTTCCCGCCCTTTTCTCCTTGAATCCGCCGGAGGGAAAACCTGTCCGGGGAGCTTTGCACTTTGTTATCCCGCTGCATGTGCCTGGTTCTTTCTCCCAGGCGTTCCCTGGCCTGTTTCAAAACAGCCCTGATTTCCTCCCTGGAGAAAGGCTTGAGGACATAACCGACCGCGTTCACCTTGAAGGCTGCTATGGCATATTCCTCAAAGGCAGTCACAAATATGACCAGGGGCGGTCTGCTCTCGTCCATAACCAGGCGGGCTGTCTCCATCCCCGTTGTTCCAGGCATATTAATATCCAGAAAAACTATATCCGGCCGCAATCTCTTGATTTCGTCAGCTGCTTTATGACCGCTGTAACATTCGCCGACCACTTCCAGGTCATTCTCCATTTCTAAAATATACCTCAGTTCATTGCAGATTAAGGGCTCGTCATCGGCCAGAAATACCTTGTATTTCATCATCTCCACTCCCATTTACCTGCGGAAGATGTAAAATGACCCTTGTCCCTTTCCCCGGGGCGGTTTCAAAGGTACAGCCAGCCCGGTCCCCGTAAAGCAGTTTCAGGCGCTGCATGATATTGTTCAGCCCTACTCCCCCATGCTCCGTTCTTTGCCCCTTCCTGATTCTTTCCAGTGTACCTGCTTGAATACCGGCGCCGTTATCAATGACTTCAATCTTCAGGAATTCAGATTCCAGAGAAGTTTTTACTTCAATACGGCAGTCAATCTCTTTTTCGATGAAACCATGACGCAGCGCATTTTCAACAAGAGGTTGTATGGAAAAAACAGGAACCAGGCAGTCTTCCGTATGATCCCCTATTTCAATTCTTACCTGCAGCTTGCTGCCAAAACGAACCTTGTTAATGAATAAAAAGTCATCAACAGCCTCCAGTTCATCATGTAACGGTACAAGGTCGTCGTTTTCCCTAAGCCTGCGTCGCAGCAGTCTGGAAAGGTGAAGAAGCAGTTCACGCGCCTCCTCCGGCTTGGACCGGCAGCAAGACATGATTACGCTTAAGGAATTAAACAAAAAATGCGGGTTGAGTTGAGCCTTCAGCGCCGAAAACTCGGCACGGGCCAACAGCTTGCTTTGTTCGTTCAACTGGGCAATTTCTAACTGCAGGCTGAGAAGATTGCCGATTCCTTCCGCCAGTTTCAAATCAACATCGGTAATCTTATCCCCGTTGCTGTTAATAATGCTGAATGTTCCGACAATCTCGTCTCTACTCCACAACGGTACCACTATGGCACTGGAAAGAGGGCACTGCGGGTCGTAACAGCCGAGCAATTCCTTTTGATGTGCCACCTGCCTGGAACCACTGTTCAACACATCAAGAACGACCTGTGCTGCAACAGGTTGCCCAGTCCTATGATGGTCGGACCCCTGGCCGGCAAAAGCCAGTACTTTTTCTTTGTCGGTAATGGCTACCGCAGCCGCCTTCGTCTCGGAAAGGATGATTTCCACAACCCTGGTTGCAGTTCCGGCATTTAACCCTTTTCTTATGACAGGCATTGTCTGGCTCGCAATCTGGAGAGCTTTTTCAGCGTAGGACGCACCTACTCTCAGGTGTTCCTTGCGCACATTTTGGACCATCATCACAAAAATAGTAACCCCAATGGAATTGACCATTATCGTCGGCACGGCAATAGTCCTTTCCAGAGTCAACGCCGCGGAAAAAGGTTTCGCCAGCAGGAGAACCAGTGCTTTCAGGATTGCTTCAGACAATAAACCGGACAGCAGGGCGGTTTTTCCACTTATATTCCTGGGGCCTTTTACCAGGTAAAAGCAGCTGCCCACAAGTCCGGCAAAAACATTGCCAACAGCGCAGGCCCAAGCAGTAAAACCGCCCAAAAACAGCCTGTGTAATCCCCCAATAAGTCCTGCGCTTATCCCAACCATTGGTCCAGCCAGCAGCCCTCCAACCACTGGGGCAATCATCCGGTTATTGGCCAGGGCGCCCATCACGGGAATCCCCAGGTAATTGCCGGCTATGGAGAGCAGGCCAAAAATAACCGCCAATAGCGCTTTGTCTTTTAGGTTGGCTTCACCTTCCAGGGCAAGACGCAATGGCCTGGTATGAATCAATAAATATGCTGTAAGGGCAATTAATGCCATGTTTTTCAGCAGTTCTATCAAAAGCTGAAGAATACTGCCCACTCCCTTTCAATACTCAGGCGGCAGTTTTTTCAGCTGCTCCAGCGTAAAGACGGGTCCATCCAGGCACACATAGAGGCTTCCAATGTTGCAGCGGCCGCACTTGCCGATACCGCATTTCATGCGCATCTCCAAGGTGGTGATGACGTCGGCGTCGTTAAAGCCCATCCTGGCCAGGGCCTGGAGGACGAATTTAATCATGATCGGCGGGCCGCAGGTAATGGTGGTCATGGGCTTGAAGCCCAGTTCCTCCACATAGGCGGGAACAAAGGCCACATGCCCCGTCCAACCCTCTTCCGGCCGGTCGATGGTCGTATAGACCTCCATGTTTTCCACCTTCGGCCAGTTTTCGAAAAGGTCTTCCTTGAAAACCAAGTCGGCCACGGAACGCGCGCCGTAAACCACATACATTTTCCCGAATTCCGCCCTGTTTTCAATACAATGGTTGATAAGACTGCGGACCGGCGCCAGTCCTATACCGCCGCCGATAAAGAGCAGGTCCTTGCCCTTGAGATAATCCAGCGGAAAGCCGTTGCCGTACGGTCCCCTGATGCCGCATTCCTGCCCTTCCTCCACCTGGTGAAGCGCCCCTGTCAGCTGGCCCACTTCCTTGATGGCAAGCTCCAGGTGATTTGGTCCCTGGGAAGTGATGGAAAACATGGCTTCGCCTGCCTGGGGCAGGGATAACATGGCCAGCTGTCCCGGTTTCGGAGCAAACGGCTTTTCCCCGCCGGTGGTGCTGACATGAAATGTTTTTACATCCGGAGTTTCCTGAACAATCTTTATTATCCTTCCCCGTATGGGAACAAGAGGGTTGGCATTCATTCAACCTCCGCCTCCTTTATTTTCCGAATAACGGCGGTAATGTCCATGTTCACCGGGCATTTGGCTAGGCAGCGGCCGCAGCCCGTGCAAAGCAGCTGGCCGTAACGTTCCACAAAATAGCTGAGCTTGTGCATGAACCGGTTGCGAACCCGCTCCTTTTTGGTGGGACGCGGGTTATGCCCTCCCGCCATGCGGGTGTATTCCGAAAACATGCAGCTGTCCCAGCAGCGGAACCTGTAGCCCTCTTCCCCTTTGACCTTGCCGGATACATCAAAGCAGTGGCAAGTCGGGCAAAGATAGGTGCAGAGCGCACAGCCCAGGCACTTGCGGCTCACTTCCTCCCAGACCGGGTGGTCAAACATCCGGGAGAGCTTTTCCGGCACGCCCTCAACCTCCACCTTGAGCTTAAACTCTTCCGCCGGCAGGGGCGACGCTCCTGTTTCATGTAAAACATCCCCGTATTTGGCCAGCAGTTCTTGGCCGGCTGCCGTCCTGGCTTTAAACCCCCATTCCGCGCCCAGGTCCAGCACCTGAAGGTCTACCCCCACCGCTTCCTGGGGATTCAAGCCCATCGACTGGCAGAAGCAGGTGTCCCCAACGGCAGTGCAGGCCAAGCCCACCAAAAGAGTGTTTTCCCGTTTATTCTTGTAAAAGGCGTCCTCGTATCCCCGGCTGAGGAAAACCTTGTCCAGGCAGTCAATGCTAAAGGCGTCGCAGGAACGAATCCCGAAAACGACCTGCTTTTCCTTTTGTTCCGCTATTTCTTCTATCTCCAGCTCGTTCCCCGCAGCCCGGAACTTATACATCTTTTCCGTCTGCGGGAAAAAGATGTCCTTGGGAGGCAGCAGCGTGTTCATTTCCAGGTACAATTCCCGTTCTTCCTGATAAGGCGCGAATTTGCCCGTCCCGTTCTCCAGGTAGGGTACATAAACCTGGAAGTCCCGGTTCATTCTCCGCAGCAGTTCGTTCAAGCGTTTCTTCTCAATAGCCAGCATTCAGCGCCACCCCCTACATGAACTTTTCGGGGTCATCCAGCTCAAAGCGCCCCAAGGGCGTCTTTTTCTCCGGATCGAGCCCGGCGGGTTCTTCCCCGAACAATTCTTCAATATCGTTGATTATCTTCCTGTTCAGGGCCATCAGTGGAATGTTCACGGGACAGGCCCGCTCGCATTCGCCGCATTCTATGCACCTGCCGGCCACATGAATGGCCCTGGTCAGCTGCATGAACTGGTTTTCGACCAGATTGTTGGCCTTGCCCAGCCACTCCGGCACAGCCCTGTCGAAAACGCATTCCCGGCAGTTGCAGGCCGGGCAGATATTCCTGCAGGCGTAACAGCGTATACAGCGATTAAATTGTCCTGCCCAGAACTCGTAGCGTTCATCAGGCTTCATCTTTTCCAGCCTTTCGATAAGCTCTCTCGTCTCTCGACCCCGCTCAACCGCAGGCACTTTTTCGCCCAGCAGCAGGTCGTAAACCACCGGGTTGGGGAACCTGCAATCCTGGCATTTCACTGCGCCGTTTATTTCATCGCCCCAATTTTTGCCTGCCGCGTCATCAGGATCCTTCAACCCTGGGCATGGAATCCCGATAATATATAATTGTTCTCTTTTCACCTGGTTGTCCTGGATCAAGCGGTTGACGCCGCGGCTGTCGCACCCTTTCACGAACAGGGCTACCTTGCCGTCGACAGCAGCCAGGTCCAGCAGGTACTTGGAAAGGTTATTGTGGCAGAATTCATCAAATACGAGCCTCTCGACATCTTCAACTTTGTCAATGAAGGTGGGGGCTGACTTGTACCAGGGATAACCCTTTTCCCAGCCCAAAACAAGGGCAACCTGGCCGCTGCTCAGGAGTTCCCGGGCTGTGTCGCGCATTTTTTGAGTAATTTCTTTCATTCCGGATCCCTCATCTTCCTGTTCGGCCCCATGGCCTTTATCTCTTCCACCAGCTGTGTCACGACCTGCTGGAATTTGGGTCCTTCCGAGCCGGAAATCCAGCGAACCTGGAAACGCTGGGGATCAATGCCCATGTATTCCAGCAAACGCTTGGTCAGCAGGTAGCGCCGGCGTGTAAAATAATTGCCGGTGCTGTAATGGCAGTCTCCCGGGTGACATCCCGCCACCAAGACACCGTCCAGCCCTTTTTGAAACGCGCGGATCACAAACTGGGGGTTGACCCGCCCGGAACAGGGGACCCGCAAAATGCGGATGTTGGGCGGGTACTGGAGCCTGCTCAAACCGGCCAGGTCCGCGCCTGCATAGGTGCACCAGTTGCAGGCAAAAACAAGTATTTTAGGTTCCCATGCCTTTTGCCCCGTTCCCTGTTTTTCAGCATTCAATCCTACAGACATAACGCATCCACCTCCGCCAGGATCTGTTCATTGGTGAATCCTTTCAGGTTCAGGGCGCCGGAGCGGCAGGCCACAGTGCACGCCCCGCAGCCCTGGCAAAGACCCGTGTTAACGGAGGCCACCTGGCGTTCTCTTGTTTTCCCGTGAACCCGCTCGGAAATTGTTTTTAATTCTATGGCCTTATACGGGCAGATGGAGATACACAGCCCGCAGCCGGAACAGACGGCCTCGTTCACGGCCGAAACAACCGGTTCGGTCGGCATTTCCTCCCTGCTCAAAAGGGCGCATACCTTGGCCGCCGCGGCGCTGGCCTGGGCTACGGAATCCGGGATGTCTTTGGGCCCCTGGCATGTCCCGGCCAAATAGACGCCAGCCGTATGCGTCTCCACTGGCCGCAGCTTGGGATGTGCCTCAGTGAAGAAATCGTGCTGGTCATAGGAAATGCCCAGTTTGCGGGCAAGTTCGCCGGCATCCCCGCGGGCGACCATGGCCGTGGCCAGCACAACCATATCGGCCTCCACCTCCACCGGCCTGCCCAGCAGGGTGTCTTCGCCGCGCACGATCAGTTTGCCGTGGCTCTGGTAGATTTTCGATACGCGGCCTCGCACGTACTGGACACCGTATTCATTGACCGCCCGCTGGTAGAACTCGTCATAATTCTTGCCGGGAGTACGCACGTCCATGTAAAAAACGATGGCCTGCGAATCCTTGATTTTTTCCCTGACCAGCGTGGCATGCTTGGCTGTGTACATGCAGCAGGTCTTGGAACAGTAAGGTTTACCCTTGGCCTCGTCGCGGGAACCTACGCACTTTACAAAAACCACGGTTTTTGGCTCTGTGTGGTCGGAGGGCCGCTTGATTTTCCCCATTGTAGGGCCGGAGGCGTTAATCATCCTTTCAAAGTGCAGCCCGGAAATAATGTCTGGATACCGGCCGTAGCCGTATTCGCCGTACACGCTCTCGTCAAAAAGGTCAAAGCCTGTAGCCACGACAATCGCCCCGTAGCGAACCGTTTCCAGGCGGTCTTCCTGTGTATAATCGACGGCGCCGGTGGGACACACCTTCTGGCAGACCCCGCATTTACCGGTTTTAAAATAAAGGCAGTTCTCCCTGTCAATGACCGGCTTGTTCGGAACAGCCTGGGGAAAAGGCGTATAAATCGCCTTGCGCGTCCCCAGCCCCATGTCGAATTCGCTGGCAACCCTGGTCGGGCATTTTTCCCAGCAAGTGCCGCACCCGGTGCACTTGTTCATATCAACCGAACGGGCCTTATGGCGAATGGTTACATCAAAATTCCCCACGTAACCGTCGACTTTTTCCACTTCACAGTAAGTCAGCAGGTTGATGTTCGGATTGCTGGCCGCATCAACCATCTTAGGAGTCAGTATGCAGGCCGAACAGTCCATGGTGGGAAAGGTCTTGTCGATCTGGGCCATCCTGCCGCCGATGGTCGGCTCTTTCTCGACGATGTCCACCACATAACCGGCATCGGCAATGTCCAGGGCTGCCTGGATACCGGCAATGCCCCCGCCGATCACCAGGGCCCTTTTGTGGATGGGGATACTTGACCTGCTTAAGGGTTCGTTCTTTAACACCTTGGCCACAGCCATCTTCACCAGGTCGAAGGCCTTGGCCGTCCCTTTCTCCTTGTCTTGGTGAACCCAGGAACACTGCTCGCGGATATTGGCCATCTCCAAAAGATACGGGTTGAGACCGGCCTTTTCCAGGGTTTTGCGGAAGGTCGGCTCATGCATGCGCGGTGAGCAGGAAGCCACCACAACCCTGTCCAGCCTGTGCTCCTTCACGGCATTGATGATTACCTGCTGCCCGGGTTCGGAGCACATGTACTTGTAATCAGTGCTGAAGGCCACCTGGGGAAGTCCCCCGGCCATCTTGGCCACTTTTTCGCAGTCAACCGTCTGGGCAATGTTGGTTCCACAATGACAGATAAAAACCCCGACTCGTTTCATCTTTACTCCCTCCCGCCCTTCACAGGATGCAAAAGCCCTTTATGTTTCAATAACGGCAGGGCATTGACCAGGTGCCTGTTGATGCCCAGCTCGCGCGCTTCAAAACCCAGGGCCAGGCCCAGGAGTTCCGTGATATAAAACACCGGCAGGTTGTAAACCGTCCCGTGCTGCTTCCCTACCTCTTTCTGCCGCATGTCCAGGTTGGTAAAGCACATGGGGCAAGCCGTCACGAAGCAGTCGGCCCCGGCATATCTCGCTTCTTCGTAAATCGGTTTCAGTATTTTCAAGCCGAATTCCGGGCTGATGGTGGGATGGCCGCCGCCGCAGCATTCCGTTTTATATCCCCAGTCCACCGGTTCGGCCCCTGCGGCTGATAGCAGCCTGTCCATGCTTACCGGGTTTTCGGGATCCTCAAACTGGGCAACCTTGGGCGGCCGAACAAGGAGGCATCCGTAGTAAGCGGCCACCCGCAAACCCTCCAGCGGCCGCAGGACCTTTTCCCTGATTTTGGCCGGCCCGATTTCGGTGTAAATGATGTCTAAAAGGCTCCTCACCGTAATCTTGGCCTCGTATTTCCGGTCGATAATCTTTTCAATTTCTTCCTTAGTTCGCCGGGAACTGCGGACCGCCGCTTCCGCAGCCTTCAACCGGGCATAACAGGCCGCGCAGGGAACGACCACATCAAGTCCTGCTTCCTCCGCGATGGCCAGGTTCCGCGCCGGCAGGGCAAGCGCCAAGTTATGGTCGGTGACATGCGCCGATGAAGAACCGCAGCAGTTCCATTCCGGGATCTCCCACAGCTCCAGCCCCAGGGCTTTGGCCAGCACCGGGGCGGACATGCCGAATTCAATCCCGGTGGAAGACAGCGAACACCCGGGATAATAAGCCAGTTTCATTTGCTAACACCTCCCTCGGAACGGGCGCGTTTGAAGATTTTTTTTACTTCGCCCCTGTCCCTGACAAGCTCCGGAAGTATGTGCAGTTTTCCCTTCAAGAACAACGGCAGCCCGTAAAGCACATCCTTAAACGGCTGCAAAGAAAGGAAGTTGAAAAGAACGATCAGGCCGCCCTCGTGGACACGCCCGAGCCTCTTGACAAGCTGCAAAAATATCCCGTGAAAAATATTGTTGTGTTTATGGGTTATATAACCCCTGGCTTTGGCCTCCAGGCGCAGAATCTCCATAACGCCGTGGATGTCCACTTCCCTTGGGCACCTGGTTGAACAGGTGTCGCAAAAAGCGCAGAGCCAGATTGTTTTCGACCGGAGAGCTTGCTCTTTCATACCAAGCTGCAAGAGCCTGATAATCTGGCGCGGCATGTAGTCCATGGCAAAAGAAACGGGACAGCCCGCCGAACATTTACCGCACTGGTAACAGCGTGTTATGTCGATGCCGTAATGTTCTTTCAATTCCCTGCTGACTTCAGGAGCATGCAGCAGCTCCCTGGATAGATTAACCCGTTCCATTTTTTGTCTCTTCCTTCCTTCCGGAAAATTAATGCCCGTCGCTAGACATTCAATTCTACACACTATTAAATTCTACATAATAAAACAGGATATGTAAACATTATCGGCACCCGTCGTTCGATAAAAATATCCGTCACGGCGCTTGCCGGTCAGGTTCTCTCAAAAACTGCCGATATTGCCGCTTTGATCAAATGTCAGTTCCATGTCTTCCCTGGCTATTTCCAGGTGGGTGGCGCTAAGCACGTAATCCCTGAGATTCTGGGACATCCATACTTCATCAAGGTAAAGGGTGTTCTTTATGCGGACGATGCTTATCCTATCCTTTTCTTTCTTTAAAGTTTTAAAGGCCATTTCCACCGCTTCCCTGTCGCTGCCGGCAGTGATGGGCACTGCCGCTCTCTGGAAATACCCTGTCGTAATCGCGTTAAGGTAAGTCGCCCGGAAATCAATCTTGTCAACCAGTTTTCTGGTGGTAAAGTCTGCCAGCCCTATGCCGTTCGCATTCCCGTGGGATTCCAGGGAAAGGTCAAGAACCACCAGCCTTTTAATGCGGGGTTTTTCGGGCTCGGGCAAACCGTCGATGCGCCACCGGCCAATGACGTTGCTGTCCATGCCGGTGCCGCTGTAGTTTTTGCCCATTTCGTCCACAATTAACAGGTCTATCTCTTCCACAGGCAAAGACGGCCTAAGCCCATCAGACTTTTTCAGCAGCGCGGCCTCCTGTTCTTCGAATTCAGCAGGTTTTAAACCGTAAAGCCCTGCCGTTTCGTCGTACCCGTTTTCCAAAATGGCGATACCGCCGAGAATGTTAACCCGCTGGCTTACAACCCTGGCCAATTCCAGGATCACCTGTCCCATTTCCTCCGGCCCGCAGGAGTGAATGGCCTCAGCCCCGGGAACCCTTCCCAGGCCAATCCCGATCATTTTTAAAATCCCCGATTCACGCGGGGCCCTAAAAGCCGTGTGTCGTTTTACCCTGTTAACCACTACCACTCCGTCGCATTCCACCGCCTCCCTGGCGCAGTACACATCGACCCTGTGTGACGGCGTTACCCCAATTTTTACAACCTCCTCTGAACAGCTTATGGGGCACCCCACAGTACCTTCTGTAATGCCCAGGCTGGCCAGCACCTTTCTTTGCCCTTCAGGGGTACCTCCTCCGTGGCTTCCCATCGCCGATACAAGAAACGGTTTGCCGCCCAGTTCATAAATCCGGCCCGCGATGCGGGAAAGAATCAACGGTATATTTTTTATACCCCTGCTCCCGGCAGTGATGGCGACCCTGTCGCCCTTTTTGATCGCTTTATCCAGTTCCAGCTTGTCCAACTCCTGGTCCAAACGCGTCGTGATGTTTTCAACCCTGTCCCCGGGAAATTTTTGTCTCACTTTCATGAATCTGGGATACATAATCTCACCACACCGGCATTTTTTCACTCTATAAGTATCACGTAAAACACGACTAATTTCAACACAAAAAACGGTCCTTTCGGGCAAGGACCGCCTTCTTCATCGCTTTTTATCATTCTGCCAGGCTCAAAATTCCTTCCGCCACCTCTTTGAAAACAGGCGCAGCCGTTTCGCCCCCGCGCAGGCCGGTGCTGGTTCCGACGGCGTTTTCTTCCACCATGACCGCTATCGCCAGGCGGGGGTTATCAAGAGGTGTGAACCCGGCAAACCAGGCAATCACTTTTTGGGAATCATTAGCCTGGGCTGTGCCTGTCTTTCCCGCCGTGCCTTTCCCTTCCAGCCAGGCCGGACGGCCAGAACCGCTTTCTGCGGCAGCTGCCAGGGCATCCACCAGGAAATCACAGGTCTTTTTGCTTATTACCTGTAGAGGGGGACTGCCAGGAAACTGGTGGATGACTTCGCCCTGGTAATT
Source organism: Peptococcaceae bacterium (assembly GCA_024655825.1). NCBI lineage: Bacteria > Bacillati > Bacillota > Clostridia > Eubacteriales > Peptococcaceae > Peptococcaceae bacterium. The sequence goes on from JANLFJ010000016.1 coordinate 14,759, forward strand.
GCGAATTTCAGAAACAACCCGCCAGGGGCGGTAATACCCGCCGCGAGCGATTGTCGCATAGAGGTTGGCTATCTGCAAGGGGCTCACCAGGACTCCCTGCTGCCCGATTGAGGCGTTGCCCACAAGGGCGGGAGGCGACTGGCTGTTGATATTCACGGTAAACCCCAGTTTGGAAGCGTACTCCGCCAGCTTTGCACCGCCCAGCCTCAAACCCAGCCCCACAAAAGTGGTGTTGCACGATTTGCAGATCGCCTCCTTCAAATCAACCCTGCCGTGCGGGCCAAGACACCTGATCCTGGTTCCATCGGCGAAGTCGTGCGTGCCGGTGCATTCAAAGACCTCGTCAGGCTGGAGAAGACCTTCCTCCAGTACGCCGGCGGCTGTCACCATTTTGAAGACCGAGCCAGGATAAAAAGCTACCCTTTCCGTCCTGTCGATCAACTCATCGCGTCCTTTAAGATAATTCCCGACCTGGTTCTGGTCAAAGTTGGGCCTGCTGGCTGCAGCCAGCACGTCGCCGCTCGCTATGTCAAGGACAACAACTGCACCCCTGACCAGCGACCTGTCCATCACCCGTTCCACGATCTCCTGGTATCGCCGGTCAATTGTCAGGACAAGGTGATTGCGCCAGGGATCGGCCGTTCCTTCCTGGATTTTATATCCCAATCCCTGCAGCAGCCGCCCGTTGGCATCGGCAATACCCACGATCTTCATCTCCGGCCCCGACCCCCGCAAGACCTCTTCATATTTGCCTTCCAAACCAGCCACCCCGATCCTGTCCGTGAGCCGGTAGGCGGTGGGCAAGTTACTGCTGGAATCCGCAGTCTTCCTCTTTTTTGTGAGGTCCTGCCACTGCTGTTCGCTTATCTTGTTCAGATAGCCTACCAGGTGACTGGCCAGGGCGGCAGGACCGTATCTCGTCTTTAGCGGAAGAACGGCGATGCCTTCAAATTGAGCGGCCGTTATTTTTTCAACCTCCTCCGGTGTAAGGTTTGTTTTTAACACTACCGGGGAACGGCTGCCGAAGGTATCCTGCGCGCGTTTGATCGCCGCTTCGGTGTGGCTGGTCGCAATTCCCACGCTTTTTTCAAGCTCCCTTGCCGTATCCCCAACACTTTTTATGCTGGAGGGAAAGGCGACCAGGGCCGGTCTGATCCCGCTGTCAGTAAGCGACACCAAGTTGCAGTCAAGAATTTCGCCGCGGTAGTACTCCTCTCCCGGCATCGCCTGCGTTCGATAGCGAAGCGCCCTGGCAGCAAGCGCCGACCCGGAATTATGACCCTCGTACAGCTGTAAATACGCCATCCTCACTATGACAATAAAAAAAAGAGCCCAAACCATTCCTAGAATATAGACAATCCGTTTGTTCATACCCATCCTCCCGGCAATAGCCTTGCCAGGAAGAATTTTTTTTAGACATAATCTTTATTCGTCGTCTGCATCAATTAGAACAATATTAATAGGAACTGAAGGAAAATGCCGTTTTAGTCGTTCAATATCATAGACGAGATGCTCCCCATAAGATACGCCTGATGACATCTCCTTTTGCAACGCATGGCAAGGGACAATTTCTATTCCAAAAAAGGCAACCCGTCCAGGATCTCCCTTATCCCGGCCGCCGTATCCGGGGTTACCCTGATCACCACCAGCCCCTCCTGGGAATTAACGGTGGATACCACCCCCAGGTGGTCATAGCCCTCGATAATCCTGGTCAGAAATGAAATTTTCTCCCGCGGCACTTTAATATAAATCTCATTATCCACTTTTGGCCCTCCTGACCAGGTCCCACGCTTTCAGCTTCTTTTTAACCGGGAAACGGACGACCTGTCGCGGGTGCGGCGCCGTCTCCAGGCGATTTCCCTCTTCGTCGGTCATCACTTCCAGCTTTTGAGAAAAAAGCGGAGTTTGAGGCCCCGTGAATTCCAGCACATCGCCTGTTTTGAAGCTGTTGCGCTGTTCCACTGTAGCCCAGCCGGTCTGCGAATCGTAATCCAGGACGAGGCCGATAAAATCATACGAGCGCCGGTAGGAAGAAGACGCATAATTGTGGTCATCTGTCCCCGGCCTCCCGAAGAGGAAACCCGTAGTGTAGTCACGGTGACTCACCTTGGTGACCTCTTCATACCAGGCAGGATCGAAAGAATAGTTTTCAGGGTCTTGATAGTAAGCATCAAGCGCCCGGCGGTACGCCATCACGACGGTAGCCACATAATGTATGCTCTTCATTCTCCCTTCAATCTTTAAGCTGTCCACCCCAGCTTCAATCAGGCGGGGAAGATGGCGAATGAGGCATAGGTCCTGGGAATTGAAGATATATGAACCCCTTTCGTCTTCGTGTATGGGGTAGTACCTTCCCGGTCTCTTTTCCTCCACCAGAGCATAATTCCAGCGGCATGGCTGGGCGCATTCCCCTCTGTTGGCGTCCCTTTGAGCCATGTAATTGCTGAGCAGGCACCGCCCCGAATAAGAGATGCACAACGCCCCGTGGACAAAAACCTCCAGCTCGGTTTTCACCCTGCTCCGGATTTCCCTGATCTCTTCAAGAGAAAGCTCACGGGCCAGGACAACCCGCTTTATTCCCTGGCTTTCCCAAAAGTTCGCCGCAGCCCAGTTGGTGGTATTAGCCTGGGTGCTCAAATGAACCGGCAGCCTGCTCTTCATTTCCTGGGCAATCATCAACACCCCGGGGTCGGAAACAATAATCCCGTCCACTCCAATATCTTCCAACTCTTTTAAGTAAAAGGGAAGCCCGTACAGGTCGCCGTTACGGGCAAAAACATTAACGGTCACATAGACCCGGGCTTTTTTCCGGTGGGCGAACTCAACACCCTCCCTCATCTCTTCCCCGGTCAGGTTGCCGGCAGCGGCCCTAAGCCCGTAAGCCTTACCGCCAACATATACGGCATCCGCCCCGTAATGAACGGCGATCTTCAGCTTTTCCAGGTTTCCAGCCGGCGCCAGGAGTTCGACCTTTTTCACGGCACCCGTCTCCTTACAATGGCCGCGAGACTGTTCAACACTTTATCCCTCCATTTTATGAAGAACATCTCCCGCTCAACTTTCATTTTGACCCCAAATCAATACCCCAGCTTCTTTTTGTTTTCCGCGTGCTCAGCAAGGCTCACAGCGAAAACATGCTCCCCACTGCCGTCCTTCTTGGCGACAAAATAACGGTACTTTGTTTCAGCGGGTTCCAAGACGGCGCGCAAAGAGGCTTCGCCGGGACTGCCAATGGGTCCGGGCGGCAGTCCTTTATGGCGATATGTGTTATACGGCGAATCTATCTCCAGATCTTTGTACAAAACCCTTTCTGTATGTTTATCCAGCGAATACTGGATGGTGGCATCCGAATCAAGCTTCATGCCTATTTTGAGGCGGTTTAAAAAGACCGACGCTATCAGGGGACGTTCTTTATCCAAAACAGCCTCGCCTTCCACAATCGAAGCGAGGGTTACCACTTCGTGCGTGGTCAAACCGGTTTTATTATTCGGCAGCTTCTTATAAACCTGGTCGAACCGCCTCAACATCAGGTCAATCACCTTGTCCACCTTCATTCCCTTGGGGATCAGGTATGTATCGGGGAAAAGATACCCTTCCAGGCGCCGTTCCGTTTTAGGCAGGTCTTTAAGAAAAGGATAATCATAGTGCCCCTGTTTTGCCGCATTCCAGAACTCTTCCTCCGTGGCTATGCCCTGTTTGACCAGCACATCCGCAATCTGGCGGAGGGTATACCCTTCCGGAATAGTAAAGGTAATAGTCGCCACTTTTCCTTTCTCGATAATATCAACGATTTTCGGCGTGTTATACGAAGGACTTAGCAAGTATTGCCCCGCCTTAAACCTGTCAATCTTACCTGCCAGGCGGGAATAAAGAAGGAAGGCCCTTGAACTTTTAATCAAGCCCTGTTTTTCCAGGTCGGATGCTATTTCGAGAGGTGTCGCGCCTGGTTTTATGATAAATATTTCTTCCTGGCCCGTTCCCGGCCGGGCAGGACCAAGCTGGCCGTAGAGGACGGTTCCAAAGCCGGCCAGGATAACCAGCAATAACAGAATAAAAGTTAGAAGTCCCCGGTTTAAAGCTTGCTTTTTCAACACGGGTATATTCATCACCTTATCTCCTCGCAGCCCATGATTGTTTATTATACTATAGAATTGATCAATTGGACAGCGAAGGAGAACTGGAAAAAGTCTTGATGATCCTGTCGACAGGCGGGTAATAATCGCGAGAAATGAATTCCTTTTTCAACAGGCTGCCCTGAGCATCGTACACAAAACGCTCCACCCTGTAAACATAGCCGGGTTCACCCGCCCTTTCAAGTATATACTGGCCTTGGGGAACCTGGGGATCATCGCGATAGATAGTACCGGGTGGTATCTCCTTTTCCTTGAAGCTTTTCAGGACGACTCTGCGGCCGGTCTTTGCCTCTCCAAATATTTTAACCGTCAGATTTCCCTGGTATATTTCCGTTTTAATGACCAGGCAGCACTCCCCGCTGTTTCGGAACTTAAAGTCCCTGAACCCGTAAACCACGGTGGCGTCAAGTCCAGGAGACACATAAGGCACAATAAGGGAGTGGGGAGTGCGTTCAATGATTTCCAGTTCTGCCTTTAAAACTGCATTGTACAGTGTAGTGGAAACCTGGCATACTCCCCCGCCGATGTCGGGAACCAGCTCGTTCTGCAGGATGATATCGGCCTCATCATAACCGCTTTCTTTGGTTCTAGGCCCAACCACCTCATTAAACGAAAAAACCTGGCCCGGAAAAACGAAACAATAATCAAGAGCTTTGGCCGCCAGCTGTATATTGTGGGTCCTGTTGAGCCGCGCAGTGTTGAACTGAGTGGAATGCTTGCTGACCAACCCCGTTATCCCATACGCCTCCAGGTCGCTTTGCAATTTGGCCGGCCTTATTTCTGAAAATTTTAGCGCAACATAAATTGCGGCCCCCGGATTGGCCTTTATCTTTTCTTCCAGCGCCAGCAGGGCAGCCTCTTTATCCACGTCCCGGCCATACTCGTGCGGCGTAATCTCCACCTTGTCATCAGGTTTTATAACCAGGCTGGCTTCCCTGGGAGCCCTAAACCAGGGAGCAGTCAAGCGATTCAGGGTTTCCAGGGCTTTTTCCCTGTCTAACTGCAGGACAAGAGGGACCTGGGTCCCTTTTCGTCCGGTCTGCCACCTTGTCCAAATATCATTCCACCATTTTCCCGAACGGCCTAAAAAAAAGGCTTCCTGCCAAACCTTTTCAGCGTCAATGCCCAATCCCATCTCCCGGTAAGTGGTTTCTATTTTTTCTCCACCCGGCAGTTCCATAATCACGGGACAGCCTGCCATCCGTTCGTTTACTTCCTCAACAACGGCCAGCACTTCTTCCCTTTCTTTGCCTCCGAGCGGGCAGCCGTTGAAAAAAACACCGGGGATAACCCGACCCTCATCAGCACATAAGGGCGGGGAAATTCCCGCCAATAAAAAGAGCGTTAAAAGCACGCCCAGCGATCTTTTGGTCTGTGTTCCCACAAACACGATAATCTCCCCACTTTGTTATCTGGTTTATTAAGACATCCCTTCTTAATTATAATTTTCCATTTGCTGGTATTTTATGCAAGACTCGCGGACAAAATAAAATCTCTTGCTTTTCAGCAAGAGATTTTATCTCTATATAGATTATTCTTCTACATCCTCCTCGATCATTTCCTGCCACCTGTCGGCAACTTTTTCCCACTCTTCGTCATCTTCAATATCGTAGAGTATATCTTCCCCGTTTTCATCCTTGCCTACCTTGAGAATTATAGCTTCCGATTCTTCCACATCCAGTTCCATTGGCTCCAGAATGGCGTACTCCGCGCCGTCTACTTCAAGAACGTCAATCAGAACAAATTCGTGTTCCTCGCCGTCTTCGTCCACTAGCACGATCTTTTCCTCGTTGTCAACCATTCGTTTTCCACCTCTTTCCTGTTTCGTTAAAGTCATTTTAACCCCTGGTAATATAGTTGTCAACTTAACCGGAAAAGATGCGCCTTTTTCACATGGCCGCCAGGTTCTTCTCCCCATGCGACGCTTCACCGTAATGGGGCAAAGAAACCGTGAAGACCGTATCATGCCCCGCTTCGCTTTCTATATCAATCCTGCCGTTGTGTTCCTTGATGATCTGGTAGCAGATGCTTAAGCCCAAACCTGTTCCTTTTTCCTTTGTGCTGTAAAACGGTGTGCCCATCCTCATCTTTTCCTCCGGCGTAAGCGGCTTGCCGTTATTGGCAATGGCTATATATACCTCGCCCGTGTCATTATTAAAGCCGGAGGTTATTTTCAAGCGGGGCCGCTCCACGCCGGTCATGGCGTCAATACCGTTTTGCGCGATATTCAACAAGACCTGTTTAAGCTGGTCGGCGTCAGCCAGGACAGTAAGATCTCCTTGGCCTCGCTCGATCACGGTCTCAATACCCCGCACAAACGTGTTGGACTCAATCAGCATCGTTACGGAATCGATGAGTTCATTCGCCGCCAACCTCTGAAAAGCCGGCGGGCGAGGCCTGGCAAACCTTAAAAAATCGGTGACCACCTTGTTGATGCGTTCCGTTTCATTGTCGATCTGTTTTATATATTCCATTATTCTATTATCCCCGGTGATCAGCTTGATTATCTGGCTGAATCCTTTGATTACGGTAAGCGGATTCTTTATTTCATGCACAATCCCGGCAGCCATTTGTCCCAGGATAACCAGTCTTTCTTTTTGCTGCAGTTTTTGCTGTTCGATTCTCAAAAGAGTGACATCGGTACCTACAATGATTGTCCCAGTCAATTCATGGTCCTGGTTGTAAATAGGCGTTTCGCTTGCCAGCATCTCTTTCTTTCCGCCATCCGGTGTAAAAACAGTAAGTTTCACGGAATTTGCAGCCTGGCCCCGTTCCCCCGGACCGGTGTAATCCCTTTTTGTAATAGCGGCTATCCGGTAAAACTCGTTGACATTCAGCCCCAAAATCTCGTGGATCTCCATTCTCACCGTTTCCGCCAGGGCTTTGTTGCACATGACAATGTCCTGGTTGCTGTCAAGAACCAGCACGGTATTGTTGATGGAGTTCAAAATGGTCTGGGCCTGGCTTCCCAGGTTATTCAGTTCCAATTCCTTCTTCGGGTCGTCGAAAAGCACAAGAAAACCGTTTTCCAGGTGATAGATGTCTCTTTTCAGTTCAAAGCAGCGGCCGGGCCGTTCCCCAGACATCTTCATGATTTCGCCGATGGTGCGGCCCCGGACATCTTCCCTTCGGCATCCCAGCAGCTCAAGCGCGCGTTTGTTCGCATAATTATTCCTTAGTCTTTTATCAAAAGCGAGGATGCCCCCGGGAATGCCCTCCAAACTCCCGGCCAACGCGTCCCGTTCGGCTTCAATTGTCTTGTACGGAAAAACGACTGCGCTCAGAGCGATTCCCTGCAGCAAACAAACATGGGCGGAGATGCTTAATATGTGTCCCAGGACTATGCAAAACGGCGACGCTGGTCCAAAAGCGGCCAAACAAAAGCTGTAAACCAGTAACAGCAGCACAGCCTTAAAAAAATAGTTGCCGGTGATTGCCGCTTTGCCTTTTAGATTATTTTTCAAAACCGCTAGAATAAAGAGGCCAACGGCTATTATGGTGTAATCGGCGCCCTTTTGGAAAAGCGTGCTCCCGTTCTGATCCAGCAGCGCAGGCAAATGGTAATAATTTGCATAGGCTAAATAGGAAACTCCAAAAGAACAGCAAAGGGTCAAGGCAAGGCATACCCATTTGTTCATCCCTGTTCTTACATTAGACAGCCATAAGACCAGCGTAAACACTTGTGTATAGACGCCCAGCATCCCGTACCAAATTGAAAGTTCAGGCATACCCTCCGGGTACAGTTTAAGACCTACATAATAATAAGAGTGCAACGCTTCAAAAACGGCTGCCGCCAGGAAACCGAAACCCACCAGCCTGTTAATGCGCTCACCGGCTTCACAGGTAAACCAAACAATAAAAAAGTTCCCCAGTGAAATAACCAGGCATGTGATTTCCAAAACCGTATGCCATACATTTGGGTTGCTGTTCCACAAAAAAGAGTGGATGAAAAAGGCGAGAATACAACTCACAATAATTAAGGCAGCGCTCCGGAATAACAATGACCTGACCGGGAAAGAGTTTCTTCCAACAGATGGCTGCAAATGTCACACACCCTGGCATTCAAAATAATCTATAGTATTATAAATACCACGAATCGGTTGGAGAAATCTCGCGATTTTTGACGAACTTTGTAAATAGCAAAAAATTTTTTTGTCATGGTCCTAAATAATATTAAAAAATTACCCTTTACTCCCGCCGCGGTCAAGGAATCCCTGGAGAATCACGACCGCAGCCATCCTGTCAATAACCTCCCTCCTCTTTTTTCGCGAAACGTCGCCTTCCAGCAGGGTGCGCCTGGCCAAAGCGGTGGTCAGCCGCTCGTCCCAGAAAACAACCTCCAGGGGAATCTCCTTCCTTAAAAGCTTGACAAATTCCTTTGTTTTTTCAGCCTGCGGCCCATATGTTCCGTTCATGTTGCGAGGCAGTCCTACTATGATTTTCTCGATGGAGTGTTCTCTGATAATCGCGGCAAGCCGTTCTATATCCTTTTTTATATCGCTCCTGACGATAGTAGTAAGCCCCTGGGCCGTCAGCCCAAGTCCATCGCTTACTGCCACACCGATTCTTTTATCGCCCACATCCAGTCCAAGTATGCGCATCAGCCACCACCTTCACACGATCTTAATGGCAAACTGTTTACAGGCTGCCCCGCAGTAACCGCAAAACATGCAGTCTTCCCCCACCAGCACGGCCTTTCCTTTTTCGACCTTCAACAGATTGAAAGGGCAGCTCTCCACACACAGACCGCAGCCTGTGCACCAGTCCTCGATATGCAACTTACGGGAAGCCCCCCGGAGAAATGAGGCCAACATCGCAGGCGGTTCCAGCCCTTTCATGATTTTTAGGTTATACTCAACTTCTTCCCGCAGTTTGCAGCCCACCGCCACACTGTGCAGATACGGATAACTAAACGCGAATTCAAGCGCTTCTTTAGCCCGATGAACCAGGTTTCCCCCTCCCAGCGGTTTCATGCCGTATATCCCTTTACCGTTTTCGTAGGCTCGTTTTAATTCCGCCATCAGATCGGCCTGGTTTCCATCCAGCAGTCCCAGCCCTTGCATGTTGACAATGGGATGGATAACCTCCAGGTCTTCCCTGGCGGACGCGACCCTGACAACCTCCACCGTATGAGTGGAAACCCCGACAGCCTTCACAAGCCCCCTTGCTTTAGCTTCCCACAGGTATTCCAGCGCCGGCCTGTGCCCCTTTAAGGTCAGTTCGGATTCCTGCTCGTGAAGCAAAAAAATGTCGATATAATCCCTATCCAGCGCAAGGCGTGCTTCCTCCAGGCTCTTTTTCATACCCTCTTTGGTGTAATCGTAAGATTTGCTGGCGATGACCACGGGTTTGTCCCAGCCCCACAAGGCCTTCTTTATATAGGGATAAGTGCCGTAAATCTTCGCAGTGTCAATAAAATTTACTCCCTTTTCAAGCGCATAACGAATGACCGCCGCCCCGTCTTCCAGGCTTAAATTGGCCTGAAGCGGTCCCACGGTAAGCGAGCCGAAACAAAACCTTGAAACTCTTATGCCCGTATTCCCGAGGTATTTGTATTCCATATCCGGTGCTCTCCTTCATTACAAACACTATAAAGATAAAGCCTCACACCCCAGTGTGAGGCTTTACGTTATTTGCCCAGGTAACTGCGAACCAGTTCTTCCAGCAACTCATCGCGTTCCAGTTTTCGAATCATGGAACGGGCATTGTTGTGGTTGGTGATGTAAGCCGGGTCTCCCGATAAAAGATATCCCACCAGCTGGTTGATGGGGTTGTAACCCTTTTCCTTGAGGGCATTGTACACATGGTGCAAGACAGCACCAGCTTTAATATCCTCATCGGACTTCACCTTATACATCATGGTCTGTTCGAACTTGTCGTTTGGCATGACATCACCCCGCTAAACCAGGTTATCGCTGTCCCCTTTTATATTCTTGATCAGAGTTCGATAATCCTCCAAATATCTTTTTATTTCTTGAGCTGGTTTTCGACGATTTGCGGAACCCCGGCCAATGCTTCTTCCAGTTTGGACGGGTCTTTGCCTCCGGCCTGGGCCATATCGGGCCTGCCGCCTCCGCCTCCGCCCGTCTTTTTCGCTACTTCCCTAATAATATTACCCGCATGCACGCCTCTTGGCAAGAGATCGCCTGTAGCCGCAGCAACAAAACTGACCTTTTCGTCTATGATCGCTCCCAGTACTACTATGCCCGAATTTAGTTTGTCTCTAAACATATCGGCCATGTTTCTCAACGAATCCATATCGCGGGCCTCGACCCTGCAGGCCAGTACGGGCACACCCATGACCATCACCGCCTTGTTGAGATATTCCTCGACCTGGCCCTTGGCCACACGGGTTTCAAGCCTTTCCAGCGCCTTTTCCTTTTGTCTGATCTCTTCCAGGAGCGCTTCCACGCGCTGCTCCAATTCGTGACGCGGTGCTTTTAAGACGGAAGAAAGCCTGTCCAGCAATTCCTCGTCTTCATCCAGGCGTTTTTTGACCCCTGCGCCCGTGAGGGCTTCAATGCGCCGGAGTCCCGCTCCAACGGCCCCCTCCCCCGTGATCTTGAACAAACCAACCTGGCTGGTATTCCTGACATGAGTTCCTCCGCACAGTTCCCTGCTGAAACCCGGCACTTCTACAACCCTTACCACCTCGCCGTACTTTTCGCCGAACAAGGCAATGGCCCCGGCCTCCCTGGCCTTGTCCCTGCTCATCTCCTCCGCTCGCACATCGATGGCGGCCAGTATTTTTTCATTGACCAGTTCCTCCACTTTTTTCAATTCCTCCGGGGTGACCGCTCCAAAGTGGCTGAAGTCAAAGCGCAGTCTCTGTGGTTCCACGGCTGAGCCGGACTGGTGAACGTGCTCGCCCAGCACGCCGCGCAGAGCGCTGTGCAGAAGGTGAGTCGCGGTATGGTTCCGTTCCGTCGCGGCGCGAAGCTGGGGATCAACCGACATGGTTACCGTTTCTCCCTGCCCAATCCTACCGGTGACGATTCCCGCATGGACGTACTTGCCGTCAGGCATTTTTTGTGTTGAATTTATGCTCACGCTGCCGCCCGCGGCAGCAGCCAGCCCACGGTCTCCAACCTGCCCGCCGCCTTCGGCATAAAAAGGCGTGCGGTCGACTATCAGGTATACTTCATCGCCGTCGCTTGCTTCCTTAATGAGTTCCCCGTCTTTGATCAAGGCCAGAACGCGCGCTTTTACGTTCAATGTTTCATACCCGGTGAATTCTGTCGCCGGTAAATCGCCGGCCAAGTTTTTCACTGTTAGGGCAAGATCCCATGCCCTGCTTTCCTGGCGGGCTGCCCTTGCTCTTTCCCGTTGCGCTTCCATGGCCCTGTTAAAACCGGCTAAATCGACTTTAAGGCCGGCTTCCTCTGCAATGTCCTGGGACAAGTCCAGGGGAAAGCCAAAAGTGTCATAAAGGCGAAATACTTCTTCTCCCGGCAGGGTGTCCCCACCCTTTCCCCTGATGCTGCCGATTATTTCCTGGGCCAGCCTGAGTCCGTCGTTGAGGGTCTCGTGGAATCGCTCTTCTTCGCTGCACATCACTTTAGCCACGTAGTCGCTGTTGCCCTTTATATCCGGGTATGCCCCTTCCATCAAACCGACCACGACCGGAACCAGGTTATACATGAACGGCTTCTCAATTCCCAGCACCTTGCCGAAGCGGACAGCTCTCCGCAGAATACGGCGCAGGACGTATCCCCTGCCCTCGTTCCCGGGCAAGACCCCGTCGCTTACCAGGAATGTGCAGGAACGGATGTGATCGGCAATCACCCTGAACGGGAAACCGCGCTGGTCTTTGAAGTACTGTTTCCCGCAAAGGTCTTCGATAGCCTTGATTACTGGCTTGAGCAGGTCGGTTTCATAATTGCTGTCCACGTTCTGGATGACGGAAGTTATGCGCTCCAGTCCCATGCCTGTATCTATGCTGGGCCGGGGCAAGGGGGTAAGTTTACCTTCAGCGTCACGATTGAACTGCATGAACACCAGGTTCCAGATTTCCAGATACCGGTCGCAGTCGCAGGAACCTATGCCACAGTTTGGCCCGCACGTGTATTTTTCGCCGCGGTCAATCAGTATTTCGCTGCAGGGCCCGCACGGTCCGGTGTCTCCCATCGCCCAGAAGTTGTCCTTTTCGCCCATGCGGATTATCCTCCCGGCAGGAACCGGCGTCAGTTCCCTCCAAAGCTGGAAGGCTTCGTCATCATCCTCGTAAATGGTCACATACAACTTGTCTTCCGGCAGGCCGAGCGTCGCGGTAAGAAACTCCCAGGCGAAGGCAATGGCTTCCTTTTTGAAATAGTCGCCAAAAGAGAAATTTCCCAGCATTTCAAAGAATGTATGGTGGCGCGCGGTTCTTCCTACCGTCTCCAGGTCGTTGTGCTTTCCACCGGCCCGTACGCATTTTTGGGAAGTGACGGCACGTTTATACGGCCTTCTCTCCAATCCCAAAAAGAGGTCCTTGAACTGGTTCATCCCGGCATTGGTAAAAAGAAGTGTCGGATCATTGTGGGGGACTAGCGAAGAACTGCTCACCCGCGTATGGCCCTTGCTCTCGAAGTAGGCCAGGAATTTTTCCCGGATCTCATTACCGCTCAACATAAACCGTACCTCCCAAGAACATAAACCTAAAAAGTAAACTCCCACCGCCAACACTTCCGTGTCAGGAACGGGAGTTTCCAGCATCCAGTCCTGTCTGCCGCTACACGGCGATTGCCTAAGAAACGACTTTTTTATTTTCCAGGATATGCAATGAGTTAATTATACGAAAACGCCGCTTTTTTGTCAACGAAACCAAACGCCTGCTACAGCAGACGCCAGTAAAGGTGTTTAAGCAGGACCTTGATGACTCCGGCAAGCGGCACAGCGAACAGCATGCCCATAAAACCCCAGAGCTGCCCGGCCGCCAGCAGAGAAAAAATAATTACAAGCGGGTGAAGACCCACGCTGTCTCCCAAAACCCTCGGGGAAATGATGTTTCCTTCGATTTGCTGGATTAGGATCATAACACCCAGCACGTAAAGGGCCATCCACCTCGATTTGGTCAACGCCAGGAGGACTGCCGGAACAGCGGATATTACTGCGCCAAAGTAAGGGATTAGATTGGCCAAGCCAACCACCAGACCGATAAGTAGCGGGAAATCCATACCAATCAAGACCATCCCCAGCGTGGTCATAACCGCGACTATGATCGACACCAGGATATTGCCGCGGATAAATCTCTTGATCACCTGGTTTGCTTCGCTTCCCACAACGACCAGGCCGCGGCGCCACCGTGCCGGCACAACTTTCAGGATGCCGCGGCCAAAACGATTAAACTCAAGCAAAAAATAAAAACTTAAAACCGGGGCCAAAACAAGGTTAAAGGCCTGAGAAAACAGGCCCAACAGAATCCGGGCGGTTCCCTCCACCAGGCCCGCAGCCATCTCTCCCATCCCTCGCAGTGTCTCATCGATAACCAGCCGGATGCTGTCCGGAAGAGGAAGCCGGTTGTACCCGTCCTGCATCCCCCTTAACACATCCTGAAATTCCCTGGTATACCGGGGCAGCGAATCGACCAGCCGGTTAAGGTCCGCCAGCAAGGCTGGAAACCCATACAAGACGGTGACGGCAATAGCTCCTGTAACAAGAATGTAGATTAAAGCTACAGAAACACCTCTTTGCATCCCCTTGTTTTCCAGGACATCGACAAAGGGGTCGAGAACGTAAGCCATCAGAAAGCCGATAACGAACGGCACCAGCACCTGCCGGACAGCAAAGAAAAACCAGGCCAGCAGCACGAAAACGAGCAACACTCCAGCCAGGCGCCACTTTTTTCTCCAAACGGTGAAAACATTCATTAGTCTCGCCACATTTCTGCCAGTTTAAGGTGAAGACAATAAAGCACCTGTCAAAGCTTCATCACCCCAACAGATGCCTGTTATTCTTATTAAACCGCAGCATCTTCACAATTTCAGCTTTCCTGCCTCCTGATAAAACCCTGTACTTCCCTGGCCACACCTGACATTATCTGGCCGGTTCTCCGCCCGACCCTTCTGGTCTGACCTACCAGCAACCGCCTGGGATCAGATTTCATCTGCCGGCCAAAACGCATAGCCAGCAGCGCACCGGCCAGGCCGCCAACCAACATACCATTAATAAATCTCCAGCGCATCTTGTCACCTCCCCTGTCTTTTCTTGGCCTCTCAGCTTATTCCCGTTATTCCCGCCTGTTCATAATCAACCAGGCTGCCGTCTTCTGAAACCGAATAAATCCTAACTTCACTGCCATAAAGCTGGTATTCAAGAAAGCAGTTCCAGCAGTAATACCTGTCGATCCCCACCCGTCCCACGGCTTTGCCGCTGCATACCGGACAGTTCATTTTTATTATCCCCCTATTCTCATTGAGTATCCGTTATAATAACCGCATCATCCCCGAATTTAAGAACATTTTCAGCAGGAATTATCCTTCTCCCTGCCACCAGGTCCTTTAACAACCCGTCGGAAACCTCAAAACCGGCAATCATCCCCTGTTCTTCTCCGAGAACGATGTCTTCAATTATGCCAAGGTTTTCGCCTGAAAGCGTCACAACCGCCAGGCCCCGGTAAAATTGCCCTTCCCATTCCTGGCCCGCCTCCATCGTCAGGTCCCCGGGCCGTATTTTCACCATAACCGAATCCCGGCCCACGCTGCTCACACTTTGAAATGGCAGATAAAACGGTTCACGGCGCGGAGAAATGAGAAACAGGCCTTCAAGCCTCCGGTCTTCTCCCGGTTTGAACCCCACTACATACCCCAGCAGTTTTCCGCTCGAAACATCAATAACGGGCTTGTTCCGGAACTCGCGGCCTTTTCTCATCTTTTCCAGTTCCTTTTTCATTTCCACAACTTTACACTAGCTTGACTATAGTATAGACAGGCGGTTAAAAAATAATTCGTTCTCTCAATGTTAAAAAAACACCTCGTCTATGACCCCGCCGCCCACTACCAGGTCGCCCCGGTAATAGACCACGGACTGACCCGGAGTGATGGCCCGCTGCGGCTGCAGGAACCGCACACAGACCCTGCCGTCTTCTTCCGGTGATATAACGGCCCGGGCAGGCTCTGCGCCGTAGCGTATTTTGGCTTCCACATCCAGCTCTTGCTTCAGGCTTTCCAGGGCGATAAAATTATTGTCCCTGGCTCGGAGACCTTCCCTGTAGATTTCTTCTTCACGCCCCACAATCACGTTGTTATTTTCTGGATCAAGAGCCACCACGTAAGCCGGGTAACCCATCGCCAGTCCCAGGCCCTTTCGCTGGCCCACGGTGTAATACGGCAAGCCTTTGTGTTTTCCAATGACTTTTCCCTTGGTATCCAGAAAGTACCCCGGTTTAATCTCCTTTGCGGCGGCCTTATTCTCTAAAAACCTTTTATAGTCGTTATCCGGGATAAAGCATATTTCCTGGCTCTCCGGTTTTTTGGCCACGGCAAGGCCCAGCTGCGCGGCTTTTTCCCTGATACGCTCCTTGCTGTAAGCGCCCAGGGGGAAAATGGTCCAGGCGAGCTGCTCCTGGGTAAGGTTATACAATACGTAGCTCTGGTCCTTGCTCCTGTCATCCCCCCGGTAAAGCAGGTAGCGCCCTGTTCTTTCATCAAAATCGATCCTGGCGTAATGCCCGGTGGCGATACCGGCGGCTTCCAGTTCCCGTGCTTTTTTTATCAAAGCCCCGAACTTGATATGCCGGTTGCAGGCTATGCATGGGTTAGGCGTTCTCCCGCGCAGGTATTCGTCAATAAAATAACCGATAACTTTTTGGGCAAAGAGTTCCTGAAAGTTCACCACATAATGAGGAATGCCCAGCCTTTCCGCCACATTGCGGGCATCCTGGACAGCCTGCGTGGAACAGCAGGCGTTTTCCCTCAGATCCGCCGTGCCGCATTCCCACGTCTTCATGGTAACACCAATCACATCATAACCTTCCTCAAGAAGCAGGGCACAGGCTACGGAACTGTCCACACCGCCGCTCATGGCCACCACAACACGGTCGCCTTTGTTTATTCTTCTTTTTTCAATCATCGCCATCACCTGAAATATACTGCGTCTTCAGCCCTTTTGCTTCCTTTTTATATAAAACGCCCCTGTCCTTTCCCATCAGCGACGGTTTATAATACTTTACTCCCTTCAACTCCCTGGGCAGGTAATCCTGCTCAACATAGTGTTCCGGATAATCGTGAGGATACTTGTATCCTTTTCCATGTCCCATTTTCCCGGCGCCGGGATAACTGGCATCCCTCAAGTGCATGGGAACCGGTCCGTATTTCCCGTTCTTAACATCGGCCATGGCATCATGGACAGCCAGGACCGAATTGCTTTTCGGGGCACAGGCTATGTACAGCGCTGCCTCAGCCAAAAGAAGCTGTCCTTCCGGCAGTCCCACCTGTTCAAAACCCTGGGCGGCGGCATTGGCAACCACCAGGGCCAGAGGATCCGCCAGCCCCACGTCCTCCGCCGCGTGAATCAGAAGCCTGCGGGCGATGGCCCGGGGGTCCTCGCCGGCATGCAGCATGCGGGCAAGATAATGCAGAACGGCATCGGGGTCCGAACCGCGCATGCTTTTGATAAAAGCGGAAAAAACGTCGTAATGCTGGTCACCCGTCCTGTCATAGAGAACGACCCTCTCCTGGATAGACTCCTCGGCACAAGCCAGGTCAATGACTCTCACTCCGTTTTCGTCGGGCTGTGTTGACATAACCGCCAGTTCCAAACCGTTCAAGGCCAGCCGGGCATCACCCCGGGCCGCCTGGGCCAGGTGTTCCAGGGCTTCAGGCGAAACAGCCGTCCGGTAATTACCAAGACCTCTTTCCTTGTCTGCCAGGGCCCTGCGCAAAAGCGCCAATATATCGCCCGTGCTCAGAGGTTCCAGTCTAAAAAGCCGGGAACGCGAAAGCAGGGGTGAATTAACACTGAAATAAGGATTTTCAGTGGTAGCCCCGATCAAAACGATTTTGCCTTCTTCCACCGACGGCAGAAGAGCGTCCTGCTGGGCCCTGTTGAAACGGTGAATTTCATCAATAAACACAATAGTCCCCTGCTGGTAGAATCCCAGCCTCTCTTCCGCATCCCTGACCACCTGGCGCAGTTCGTTCACCCCGGATGTCACCGCATTCAACCTGACAAAATGGGACTTTGTCATCCTGGCGATGACAAAAGCCAAGCTGGTCTTCCCCGTCCCCGGCGGGCCGTAAAAAATCATAGAGCCGAGCTGGTCCGCTTCAATCGCCCTTCTCAAAAGCTTGCCTGGACCGATGAGCGCTTCCTGCCCAACCAATTCGTCCAGGGTCTCCGGGCGCATCCTGGCAGCCAAAGGGGCCCTTCCTTTCAAAGCATCCTTTTGCGCCTGAGCAAAAAGATCCATCGTCACCACCTCTAAAATAATTCTATCCCTGTCGCTCTAATACTGCAACACGGCTGGCCGCCGCTTGGATAACCCCAAAAGCCGGCAAAGAAAAAAACCGCGTTTGAACGCGCGGCTTCTTTATATTAATGCAGATAGGCTACAAAACCTGGTCCAGCGCCTTGCTGAGATTGGCCTTGGGCATAAAACCGACCAGGCGGTTTACCTCTTTCCCGTCTTTGTAAATGATAATTGTCGGTATGCTCATAACACCGTATTCCTGGGCAGTTTTGCCGTTTTCGTCCACATTGAGCTTACACACTTTAACCTTACCCCGGTAATCACTGGCCAGTTCCTCAATGACAGGAGCGATCATCCGGCAGGGCCCGCACCATGCAGCCCAGAAATCCACCAGGACGGGAGTACCGGCTTCAAGAACTTCATCTTTAAAATTACTGTCCTGCACCTGGATAATATTATCAGCCATTTTTTCCGCCTCCTTACTTGATAAAATTGCTCATCACGCTCATCAGGTCGGCCAGAAGCGCCTCCCTTTCTTTAGCATCCCCTTTCAGGCCGTTTGATAAGCATTTTTTGGCGTGGTTTTCAAAAATCATGATCCCCACTTTCGATACAGCAGCTCTTATGGCGGATATCTGGACAAGAATATCCATGCAGCAAGCATCTTCGTCAATCATGCGCTGAATTCCTCTCAACTGTCCTTCTATCCGCCTGAGCCTCCTTTTTATGCTTTCTTCCATCTCATTATACCCCCCGGGGGTATCTTCAATATAATTATACTGGTTATCTCAAGAGTTTGTCAAGCGGTTATTTTGAGCGGTTATTTTGAGCTGTCCGTGTAATGCTGTCCGGGTTTCTGCCGCTAAATCCCAAGCAAATCGCGAATTACGCCGGAAGCAAGCAATAGGCCAGCTGCCGGCGGGACAAACGAAACGCTCCCGGTGAGGCGTTTCCCCTCGCCCGGTGCACAGGACGGTTTAACCGGCTGCTCATCCGAAAAAACCACCTTTACTCCTCCGCTGATCCCTCTCTTTTTTAATTCGCGGCGCATGGCCCTGGCCAAAGGGCAGTTTGAAGTCTCGCCAATATCAGCTATCCTGAAGCGAGCCGGATCCAACCGGTTGCCGGCCCCCATCGCTGATATGACAGGTATGCCCCTGGAGACAGAAGTTTCAATAATAGCCAGCTTGCCGCCCACATCATCGATGGCGTCGACCACATAAGAGATGCCTGGCCGTACATATTCCCGGATATTTCTCTCATCGACCTTTTCCTTGAAAACCGTCACCTTGGCAGCGGGATTGATGTCCTGCACGCGCTCCCGCAAGACTTCAACCTTGGGCCTGCCGACCGTCGAATGGAGCGCTTCCAGCTGCCTGTTGAGATCGGTTATACAAACACTGTCGGGGTCGACCAGGACGAGCCCACCGATCCCGGCGCGGGCCAGGGCCTCCACGGCAAATGACCCCACCCCGCCGACGCCGAATACCGCAACCACGCTGCAGGCCAGCCTGTTCAACCCTTCCTTGCCTATTAACAACTCCATCCTCGACAACTGGTGCATGGCGGCATCTCCGTTTTGGATAATCTATATTCACAAGATATATTATAACTAAAATGACTCCTCAATTTTATTCATCTGACGAATTATATAGTACCCGCTTTAAGCATATCTTCCACATTGTCTTTAAACAGAATGGCTCCATATAATACGTTTTCTTCCATGGAAAGTCCAAACACAATATGCAGTACCTTTATTCCGCTGATCGATTCTATATCACTTAATACCCGCTGTTCCAGGTTGCCACAAATCTTCTTCCTGAGCCTCAACAATTCCTCCGGCCCGTCAGGAAGGTTTTTTAAATTCTCTTCAAGAAACGTCAATGTCCCCGAACAAAGGAAAGTCCCAATATTGCGGTTTATTTTCACCCACATGTCTTCCGGACCTTTGCCAAAAGTTTCAATATGCGTTCTTATAAAATACTTTCTTAATTCCTTTTCCAGGTCATATATCGATTTCCACCACATTTTTTCCTCCTGCAGCCGAGATGATTGATATGCGTTTCTCACCGGATTGTTTTCAGGTTCCTTAAATCTGACAGTTCGCTTGGAGGCAATGGTTTACCCAGCAAAAAGCCCTGGACGTAATCGCACCCCAGATCTTTAAAAAATTCAAGCTGTTCGGTTGTCTCGACACCTTCAGCAATCACTTCAATCTTTAATCTTTTGGCAAGCATTATGACGGATTCGGCTATGGCTACATCCTTGTTGTTCCAGGGGATTCCTCTCACCAGATTGTAATCCAGTTTAAGAGCGTTGATCGGTATTTTGCTTAAATAATTCAAGGAAGAGTATCCTGTGCCAAAATCATCAAGGATCAACCTGACTCCAAGGTTTCTCAATCTTTCCAGCATCACTACGGATTTATCCATATTCATGGCCACAGATTCTGTAATTTCCAATTCCAGATAATACGGCTTAAGGTCCGTCTCTTTTAGTATGCCGTTTAGTGTGTTTATAAAACGGTGGTCGCGCAGTTGAATCCCTGAAATGTTAACCGAAACCCTGCGTACGGGAAATTCTGTTTCAAGCCAGGTCTTTAACTGGCGGCAGGCGGAACGCAGCACCCACTCACCTATAGGCACTATTAGATTGGTTTGCTCGGCAATAGTTATAAACGACTCGGGCATGACCAGGCCTTTCTCCGGATCGAACCAGCGAAGCAGGGCCTCGGCTCCAATTATTATACCTCTTTTCAGGTCCAAAAGAGGCTGGTAATAGATTGCCAGTTCGTTAAAGCTCCCCTGCTGGACAATCCTTCTCAAATTGTTGGCAATGACCACTCTTTCCGCGTTTTTGAGGACCATCCTGTCGTTAAAAAAGCTGTAGCAGTTTTTCCCCAGGTCTTTAGCCTTGTTAAGCGCAATGCCGGCAAACTGTATCAACTGGATCGAATCGCGCCCGTGCAGCGGGTAGATGCAAATACCCATGCTTGCCGTGACATACAAGGCGTTACCGTTAACAGGGAACGGCTTTTCAAAACTATTGATAATCTTACCGGCGGTTCCTTCAATGTCCGCCAGGCTAAAAACATTTGGAAGAGCGAGCAGGAATTCATCCGCCCCTGAGCGGGCAATGAACGCTTCATGGCCCAGCATATCCCGGAGTCTCACTGTAACTGCCTTCAACAACTCGTCTCCGATCAAAGGGCCCATAATATCATTAATTTCGTTGAATTGATCAATATCCATATCTATTACTGCCAGGAGCCTATTCTCGCGCGTGCTTTTTCTCAAACAGGCCTCAAGGTGTCTCAAAAACGCCTCCCTGTCTGGCAAATCCGTCAATGAATCATAGTGAATTGCATATCTGCCTGCCAGCAAGTCCCGCCTGGCCTGGAATTTCCCCCATAAAAAAGCCGCTATGATTATGAAAATGACCGGAAGACAATAGATAAGCCTTTGATAATCCAGATACACGTGTAACAGTCCTAACAAAATGATACCAAATGCGGTGATTGTTAATACTACTTTTCCCTGTACACCTTTATTTCCGGACTTCATGACCTGACGGACAGCCTCCCCTTGGACTGAAATGAATGAGACTGGATTAAACAAATCGACTTTACCCTCAGAAACCCTTATACTCTCAGAGAGTAAAGTCGTCTTCCCCCCTTCTCTCCATGTATTTCTCTCCTTTTTGGTCTGGTGGAAATGCCTGGTTTTTATTTCTGCATAGTAAAAAAGCACACCCCAAACCTTGAAAGGTTTTTCGGTGTGCTCCGTATCCTGGTAATACTGAACCTCAGCCCGAGCTCTCAATTTTGGGTAACAGCCGCTGATAGCCATCCCCAGGCATTATATTATTACTCTTTTTCAAATAACGCTATGCCTCTTTTGCCAGCATTTAACATTATTCGACATAACCTTCTTTTTTCCTTCTTGTTTACGTAAAATTTTAAACGAAAGCATAATTTTTAAGTACAATAAAACCCCACTATGCCGTGGGGCCGTTGTTTTGAACCTGCTCTCGGCAGGTGGGTACCCTCCCGGCTGCTTTTTGCTTCCTGTCTCGGCAGGCCTGCAAGCCACAGCCAGAGTCCGGGTTCCCGATGTAAAGGTGTTGGCTCAAAACTAATCGGCTCTTTCACACGGGCACCGCAGGGTACGAGGATATCCTTCGCACTTAAATGTTAGCATAATGCCTGCGGTTATGCAAGTTCCGTAAACTCCTGGTTTAATTTTACTCTGTATTTATCTTAATATGCAGTTCTTTCAACTGCCCGGCCGTAACCCTTGACGGCGCCTGGCACATCAAATCCACAGCGCTCTGTGTTTTGGGAAAAGCGATGACGTCGCGGATGGTCTGCTTTTTGGCCATCAGCATGACCAGCCTGTCAATACCGAAAGCTATGCCTCCATGCGGTGGAACGCCGTATTCGAAAGCCTCCAGGAGGTAACCGAACTTTTCTTTTACCTCCTCCTGGGCCAGGCTGAGGGTTTTGAACATTTTTTCCTGCAGCCAGCGCCGGTGAATCCTGATGCTTCCCCCTCCTATTTCCACCCCGTTCAACACCATATCATACGCTACGGCCCTGACCCGTCCGGGATCGCTGTCCATCAGCGGAATATCCTCTTCCACGGGAGACGTAAAAGGATGGTGAACGGCCAGCCAGCGTTTTTCTTCGGGGGCCCATTCCAGCAGCGGGAAATCGATAACCCACAGGAAATTGAATTCATCCTGGTCAATCAGGTTTAATCTTTTGGCAATCTCCAGCCGCAGGTGCCCCAGTGAAGCGGCCACCACACCCGGTTCGTCGGCTACCATGAGCAAAAGATCGCCCGGTCTGCCCTGCAGCCTGGCAACAAGAGCGGCAAGCTGCTCCTCGCCGAAAAATTTGGCAATCGGCGATTTTATGCCTTCTTCTGTCAGGATAAAATAGGCCAGCCCTTTTGCGCCGTAAACGCCCGCAAATTGGGTCAACTCATCTATCTCTTTCCTGGAATAGTGTCCCAATCCTTGCGCATTAATGGCTTTCACCCTCCCGCCGCGCTCCAGCGCCTGGCTGAAAACTTTGAACTGGCTTCCCCTGACTTCCTCACTGACATCCACAAGCTCCAGGCCAAATCGTAAATCCGGCTTATCCACGCCGTAGCGCTCCATCGCCTCAGTATAGCTCAGCCGCGAAAACGGGGTTTTGATTTCCCTGTTCAGGGTTTTTTTAAACACGAAGGCAATCATATCTTCCATAATTGACAGGACATCCTCGCGTTCCACAAAAGACATTTCCACATCAAGCTGGGTAAATTCAGGCTGCCTGTCGGCTCTTAAATCTTCATCCCGGAAACAGCGAACCACCTGAAAATACCTGTCCACTCCCGATACCATCAGCAGCTGCTTAAACAACTGTGGCGACTGGGGAAGAGCATAAAACTCTCCTTTGTGCAGGCGGCTGGGAACCAGGTAATCCCGCGCCCCTTCCGGAGAACTTTTGGTCAGCATGGGAGTTTCAATCTCCAAAAATCCCCGTGCCGAGAAATACTCCCTGATCGCCTGCACTGTTTCATGGCGCAGGATAAGGGCCTGCTGCATCACCGGCCTGCGCAAATCAAGGTAGCGGTATTTTAAGCGAACCGCCTCGTCCACGTCCAGTTCACCGGCCAGGCAAAACGGCGGTGTTTTGGCCGTATTCAGTATGCGAAATTCGACGGCCGCGACCTCGACCTCCCCGGTCGCCAGGTTGGGATTTTCGCTCCCTTCCGGCCGGAGCCTGACTTCTCCCACTACGGCCAGTACGTATTCGTTGCGGATGGTTTCCGCCTTTTTGAAAAACTCTTCGCCCATTTTAGGGTCGAAAACGACCTGGACCAAGCCTTCTCTGTCCCTCAGGTCTATAAATATTACCCCGCCGTGATCCCGCCGGCGGTTTACCCACCCCATTATGGTGACCGTCTCCCCCGCGTTTTCGCTGCTCAAATTGCCGCAGTAATGGCTGCGCTTCATGCCCCGAATCGTCTCACTCATTTTTTCCCGTTCCCTCCAAATCCTTTATTAGATAGTCCTCCACTTCATCCAGGGGAAGAACGACCTGGCTGCTGTCATTCATCCTCCTGAGGACGGCCTGTTTTCGCTTCAATTCATCTTCTCCCAGAATGATTGTGTATGGAGCCCGGAGCCGGTCGGCTGCTTTTAACTGTGCTTTCAGGCTCCTGTCCAGGTAGTCCCTTTCCACGGCCAGCCCACGCCGGCGCAGTTTCTGCGCCAGTTCGGCGCTCTTGAGGTCCGCTTCCTGGCCAATCGCGGCGATAAATACTTGAATTCCTCCCTTCACGCCGATTTCCAGACCTTGCTGCTCCAAGGTGTTCAGGATGCGTTCCAGCCCCATGGCAAAGCCTATTCCCGGCATGGGAGGACCGCCGCACTGTTCGACCAATCCGTCATACCTTCCCCCTCCGCAAATGGACGACTGCGCGCCTATTCCTTCGGCCGCTATTTCAAAGGCGGTCATGGTATAATAATCCAGCCCTCTTACCAGGCGAGGTTCCAGGCGAAAGGGGACCTGCAAAACGGCGAGATACTCCTTCACCTTTTGGAAATGCTCCCGGCAGCCGCCACACAGCATATCTGAAACAGCCGGAACATCGCGGGCCAGTTCCCGGCACTCCGGGTTCTTGCAGTCAAGAATACGGAGGGGATTTTTTTCGAACCTCTCCCCGCAGGTCGGGCACAGTTTTGCCTTGAGTGGCTTCAAATACTCCTTCATCTTCAGGGCATGAGCCGGCCGGCACTCCGGGCAGCCCACGCTGTTAAGCTCCACGGTCAGCCCGCGCAAACCCAGGCGTTCGAACACATCCAGGGCCATAGCTATCACTTCGGCATCTACCCCGGGGTGGCGCGAACCAATCACCTCTACGCCGAACTGGTGAAACTGGCGGTAGCGGCCGGCCTGCGGCCTGTCATAGCGAAACATGGGGCCCAGGTAGTAAAATTTTACAGGCTGCGGCCCGGCATAAAGCTTGTGTTCTACGTAAGCCCGCACCGCGGGTGCGGTCCCTTCGGGGCGCAGGGTCAAGGACCGCTCGCCCCTGTCTGAAAAGGTGTACATTTCCTTGGATACGATGTCTGTCGTCTCTCCAACGCCGCGCAAAAACAGTTCGGTGTGTTCAAAAACCGGCGTGCGCAATTCTTCAAAACCATACAGGCACGCAACTTCGCGCAGCAGGCCCTCCAGATAATGCCATTTTTCAATTTCCCCGGCCAGGAAGTCGTTCGTTCCTCTGGGTCTGGTTGTAAGCATGCCAAACCATCCTTCCACAATAATATAGTCAGGCATTTTCGTTTACAAAGGCTTCCAGCCTGTCGACCTTCCTTTTGATTAAATCTTCCAGCCGGGCCATGTAAACCAGCAAGTCCTTTGGATTATAAAAATTATCGACACTCCAGTTCCTTACATTCACAATTTTGCTGCCAGCCCCCACGCCAAAACCGAGGACCGTCTGTCTTTCCTCCATCATTTGAATGTTGTAAAGGCACGGATACCCTTCCAGGGTATAACCCACATTCTCACCATGCGCCAGTATCTCTTTTTGCCTGTAAAGGTAGTACGGTTGATAACCCGCCCCCTCCAGCATTTCGCGCGCCTCTTCCATCATGGCCCGGCCTTCGTCGTGGCCGGGAAGCCGCAGTTCCAGCCTTTCCTGCCTGTAAAGAGCCGCCCTTTTAATTGCCAGGGCATGGAGCGTAATGTTTTCCGGCTTCCAGGCAAGAACCCTTTTCAGGGTGCCGGCAAGCACTTCCCTGTTTTCGCCGGGCAAGCCGATAATCAGGTCCATGTTAATCGCTGGTATCCCCGCTTTCCTGGCCAGCCGCACGCTTTCTTCCACCGCGCCGGTAGTGTGCTGTCTCCCGATGGACAGCAGGGTCGGTTCGTGCATGGTCTGGGGATTAATGCTTATCCTTTCCACTTTATGGCTTTTCAAGACAACAAGTTTTTCCTTATCGATCGTATCCGGCCGTCCGCCTTCTACCGTAATTTCGCACTTTTCTTCCCTGGGCAAGTTCTGCTCAAAAGCTGACAGCACCCCGTCAAGCTGTTCGGGCGTAAGCACGGTGGGAGTTCCTCCCCCCAAGTAGAACGTCTGTACCGTAAGTCCCGCTTTTTCCAGCAGTTCGCCCGTCGACCGTATTTCCCTGTACAAGGCCTCAAGGTAACCGGAAAGGAGATGGCCCCATTTCCCGAGCGAGTACGAAGGAAAAGAGCAATAATGGCAACGGGTAGGGCAAAAAGGGATCCCGGCATAGACGCTGACCCTTCTTCTGGCTTCATCTTTGGCCAGCAAGTATGGCCTCTGGTTGCCGGCTGTGTTTATTACCAGGCGAGCCCGCGAACTGCTCAGGCCAAAGTCGCGCCTAAGGTGAAACAGCGCTTCTTCCCCGCTAAACCCCTGATCAAGCAGCCTGTGCACAATTTTGGTCGGCCGGACACCTGTCAGGATGCCCCACGGGCTTGGCTCCAAAACGTCGCTTTTTTCGTTTCCTTTTTCTATCATGTCCGCGCAGTAAGAAGAAATAGCTTTATACACAGCAAGGCGCATAAGCCTGCGTTCCCGGTTCGTTTTCTCTTCTCCAAACATCCCGGGCTGCAAGCACTCCGTGTGATAGTATTTCTTCCCCTCCGCAACCAGGACAGCGCCGAATCCAGGACTGCTGCCGGCAATCCTCCGGATAACCAGCACTTTTTCCGCCGTCTGCCGGCTTTCGGCTTCCAACCCTGTCTTGAGCGCCGGGACGTGTTCCAAAACGATGCCCGGAAAATGCGCTCTCAGCAGATCGTGCAAAACAGCAGCATCCCCGGCTTCATCAGAAATAATCATAATCTTTTTCCTGGTCATTTTATTAAAAAAGGATTCCCCGTTCTTTCCCGCCCTACGGTTGAACTCGGCCCATGCCCGGGAAGTACGGCTACATCGTCCCCCAGAGGCAGTATTTTCGTTTTGATTGATTTTATCAACTGCTCAAAAGAACCTCCTGGAAAATCGGTCCGGCCGATCGAGTACTGGAACAGCGTATCGCCGGTAAAACATGCCTCCCCGCCGAAAAGGCATATGCCACCCCTTGTGTGCCCGGGTGTATGGAGGACTGTAAAACTCATGCCGCCAACCTCCAGTATCTCCCCGTCCTTGAGCAGCCTGTCCGGCGCCGGCTTATTGATCCCTTTGCCGGTAAAAACCGACAAATTTTTAGCGGCGTCAGTTAACATGGGAGCATCCTCCTCGTGTATTAAAAGCACTGCCCCCGTCGCATCCTTTATGTACTGGTTAGCCCCGATGTGGTCGCTGTGCCCGTGAGTGTTGACAATGTATTTTACTTTAATTCCGTTTTTTTCGATTTCTCTCATTATCTTCGGGCCCTCTGCGCCCGGGTCAATAGCCAGACCTTCCTTGCTCCCCTCGTCATAAACAAGATAACAGTTCGCTTCGATTGGCCCGACCGGCATAACAATAATTTTCACGGCAATCCCTCCCTAGAATAATTTCCTGCTGTCAAGAAGCATAGTAACAGGACCGTCATTTTCTATTCTTACCAGCATGCTTTCCTGAAAAACGCCCGTACCGACTTTCACGCCCCTTTTCTCAAGTTCATTAACAAACAGCCTGTACAGGGTGTTCGCGGTTTCCGGCGGAGCAGCTCCGGTAAACCCCGGCCTCCTGCCCTGCCGACAGTCGCCGTAAAGCGTAAACTGGGATACCGCTAGAATTTCGCCGCCTGTATCTGCTACCGAAAGGTTCATTTTACCGGTCTCGTCCTCAAAGATTCGCAGGTTCACTATTTTCTCGGCCAGGTACACGGCATCGTCTTCCCGGTCGCCGCGGCCCACGCCAAGCAAGACCACCAATCCCCGGCCGATTTCGCTGATCGTTTTATCTTCTATCAGGACTGAACCTTTTCGAACTCTTTGCACGACAGCCCGCATAAGACACGCCTCCCTTTTGTTTACTTGTGCGGGGTAACCCGGAATACGTCGACCACGTCTTTTACTCTTTTAACTTTTTCTTTTATCTGGTTGAGCTGGCTGAGGCTGCGGATCTCAATCTTCAGGTTGACCGTAGCCTGGCTGTTGCGAGTTGCGCGCGCCCGCACGGCATTGATCGGCACCTTCATATCGGCGATTGTGTTCATGATATCCGTGGTCAGCCGGGAACGATCCGCAGCCAGGACCTCGATTTCCACCTGGTACGTGCTTTCGCTGTTCTCGTCCCAGGCCACGTCTACAATGCGGCCCTGTTCTTCCTGCATATGATAGGTGATATTCGGGCAATCGCAGCGGTGAACGGAGACTCCCCGTCCCCGCGTAATATATCCGACTATTGAGTCCCCGGGGAGAGGGTTGCAGCAGCGGGCAAAGCGGATCATCACATCGTCCGCGCCGCGCACGCGTACTCCCTGCTGCGCTCTGCCGTAATCAGGCGCTCTTTTTGCTTCCGTGATAAATTCGGGAAAAAGAGTATCTTCCTGCGGTTTTTTAAGTTTAAGCAGGTCGTCTTTTAACCGGGTAATAACCTGCAGGGGGCTGATCGCGCCTTCTCCAATGGCCGCCAGCAAATCTTCGGGCTGGTGCATGCTGAAGCGCTTCACTATTTCTATAAACCTCTCCGCTTTAAAAAGCTCAACCGGGTCAAGGCCCTGTTTCTTAAACTCTTTTTCCAGCAGTTCCCGGCCGCGCTGGATATTCTCGTCTTTTTGTTCCTTTTTAAACCACTGCCTGATCCTGTTTTTAGCCTGCGAAGTATTGACCATCTTCAGCCAGTCCCTGCTGGGACCGCCGGCCTGCTTGGAAGTCAGTATTTCCACAATGTCGCCGTTTTTCAAAACATAATCAAGCGGCACGATCCTGCCGTTCACTTTTGCGCCTATGCAGCGATGACCAACATCCGAATGAATCCTGTAGGCAAAATCAATCGGTATGGACCCTGCCGGCAGTTCAATCACGTCGCCCTTGGGCGTAAAGACGAACACCACATCGGAAAAAACATCTATCTTTAAGGTTTCCATGAATTCTTTCGTGTCCCGGACCTCGGTCTGCCACTCCAGTATTTGCCTGAGCCAGGCCAGCCTTTTTTCAAAATCCTTGCTGCCGCCTTTCGCGCCTTCTTTGTATTTCCAGTGGGCGGCAATTCCGAACTCCGCCGTCCTGTGCATTTCCAGGGTGCGTATCTGTATTTCAAAGGGTTCCCCCTTGTATCCCATGACCGTCGTGTGAAGAGACTGGTACATATTAGGCTTGGGCATGGCGATGTAATCCTTAAACCTGCCGGGGATCGGTTTCCAAAGGGTATGGATTATTCCCAGGGTGCCGTAGCAGTCCTTGACGCTTTCTACTATCACTCTCACAGCTATCAGGTCGTAAAGCTCATTTAAATCGCGGCCTTTTTCTTCCATCTTTTTATATATCGAATAAAAATGCTTGGGTCTGCCCTGGATGTCGGCCTTAATGCCTACTTCCGCCAGTTTTTCCTTCAGTTTGGCGATGACTTCCTGGATATAGACCTCGCGTTCCTGCCTTTTCATCGTGATCCTGTTTGAAAGGTCATAGTATTTATGCGGCATGAGGTAGCGGAAAGACAAGTCTTCCAGCTCCCATTTGAAAGCGAATATGCCTAAGCGGTGGGCAAGCGGAGCAAATATTTCTAGCGTCTCCTCGGCAATCTCTTTTTGTTTCCATGCCGGGTGGTGTTCCAGTGTCCGCATATTGTGAAGCCGGTCGGCCAGCTTGATGAGGATGACGCGAATATCCTTGGCCATAGCCAGGAACATCTTGCGCAAGTTTTCGACCTGCTGTTCCTCCTTGGTGCGGAATTCTATCCGGCTTAACTTGGTAACCCCGTCCACAAGGTAGGCCGTCTCTGCTCCAAAGTTTTTTTCGATTTCGCTTAAAGGAACCTTTGTGTCCTCGACCACATCATGGAGAAGAGCAGCGGTAATGGTGGGGAGGTCAAGTTCCAGGCGGGCCAGCAAATAGGCCACCGCAAGAGGGTGGGTAATATAGGGTTCCCCCGAATTCCTCACCTGCCCTGCATGGGCTTTCAGGGCAAACTCGTGAGCATTTTTCACCATATTCAATTCGCTCTCCGGGATATACTTTTTTAACCTTTCCACCAGTTCTTCGAAAGACAACTATTACACCACCATATTTATCATCTGCTGTGCAACCTTAACCCTTTCCCGGGAATAATGGGCTTATTGACTGCCGCCAGTATTTCCTCGCTGTTTTCCTGCAGAGCGAAAGCGGAAAACTCCTGGAACTCCTCCCATTCGCCGAGTCCCTCCAGGTAGCGTACCGAATCGCTAAGATCAAGCTTTCCGGGTGGCGGGGGCGCGAAATGAATTTGGCGCCTGTTTCCTTCCATTTCCCGTAAAACCAAGCCGAGTTCCTCCAGGATGGCAAGACAGGCCGATGCCGTTTGCTCACGGAAATTCTTTAAACCTGCCGCCTGCATGGCTTCCTTTATTTCGGCATTTGTAACCTGCAGCGGATTGGCCTTCTGGGCCATTTCCCTCAAGTAAAGATACACCTTTCTCAGTACCTCCCTTGAGGGAGCGGCATTTTCCAGAATCAACTCGTTCAGGGCTTTGTCTTTCTCTCCAAAAAGAATATGGATATAGGCCTCCGCGCCGTCACGACCTGCGCGGCCTGCCAGCTGGTTAAACTCTGCCCGGGAAAAGCAGAGGTGATAAAGGACAACGTGCTTGATGTCGGGTATGTCTATCCCTTCGCCGAAGGCACTCGTTGTGACCATTACCCGCAGCGCCCCCTGGCGGAACATGTCCTCCAGGGTTTTTCGGTATTCGCGGTTCAAACCGCCGTGGTAGAATGCTATTTCCTCCCGGGCCGGCGGGTAAAAAAGGCGGAGATCGCCTGCTAACTGGTAGGCCTGTTTTCTGCTGTTTACATAAATTACAATCCTCTCCCCGCCGGAAACAAGGTTGATAAGATAAGCCAGTTTGTCTTTTTCCTCCCGCCTGTCAACCAGGCGAAGATTAACCCTGGTATGCTCTTCAACGATGACCCGCTCGCAGGATAAGGCATCGACAATTGCTTGGCCGGTTTCATCTCCGGCTGTTGCGGTAACCGCCAGCGCCTGCGGTGAGCCGAGCTCGCGCCAGGTTCCCGGCAGCAGCCTGTATCCCCGACGCTTGCCGCAGGCCAAGTGGTGGGCTTCGTCAACCACAAGAAGCCCCAGAATGCCGGAAACGCTTTTGAATTTCTCCCGGTGATAAGCAAGAAATTCGGGAGTGGTCAGCACAATATCGATATTTCCCTGGATCATTCGATGAAAAAATTGCCTTTTTTCTTCGATGCTGGCGGCGCCGCTTATTGCTTCCACCATTACCCCCAGGCCGGCCATCTTTGGCCAAAGATGCTGCAGCTGATCGTTGAGCAGGGAGCGTAAGGGATAAACAATAACTGTAACCTGTCTTCTCACCAGGGCGAAATAGGCGGACACACTCTGGAAAACGGCGGATTTACCCCTCCCGGTCGCAAAAACAACCAGTGAATTGTGCCCCGCTTTTAAGGCCTCGATGGCTTCCCTTTGTTTTTCGCGGTAGCCGTTTTTCCCTAAAACCGCCTGCCTGATCCTCTCCTCTATTTCCCCGGGCTGGAGACGGGCGATTTGCCGTCTTTTTTCTTCAAGACTGGCCGGGTCTGTCTCCAGCCCGGTTTTTTTTATGCAGATATTAACACCCAGGCTTTTCCTTTCACAACCTGTAACCCGGACAACGAAAGCCTCATAAAGAACACCCCTGTCCAGGGCGGGAGCCAGGTTGCGCGCCAGGCGGGAGTTCAAATAGCCGATGCGCACGCCCTGCCAGAAAACGGCAACAGCATGGCGGTCACAGGCGTTGCCGGCTTCACGCCTTATTTCCACGCTATCGCCATCCTGGATGTCCTTGATAACATCCTGCCGGTTTTCAAAAGTCACCCCGGCAAGTTTCGTGAAAAATTCTTCGCGATTAACGACATCCCGGTAAAAATCGTCCTCCAGCCAAACTTGGCCTTCCTGGTAAAGACGATCCAAAAAAGATGCGGGCTGAAAAGGGTCGTCCCTATCCCGGCTGGATTTCAGGTGTTTTATGACCAGCTGCAATTCAGTTCGCCCGTTATAAGTATTAATATCCGGATAAAAAGCCACGTCGCACCTGTCCCAGGAGTCTACCAGCTCTTTTAAACTTCCTTTTTGAAAAGCAATGCCGTCCAGCCAGCCGTTTTCGCCGAGCAACCGCAGTTTGAGATGCGCTCCTCCGGCGCCCACCTTCCGGCAGTTCACGAGCTGCCGGGCTCTCAACACTAAAAGCGGACTAGCATTATGATAACCGAAAGGAGCCATCATTGCAATCTCCTCAACCAAACCAGGAGTCAAATCTTGACAAGATACTTCGCAGTCCGCGTTGATCACCGGGACCATGTCTTTTTCCTGCAGAACCTCCCCGGCAAATCTCTCCAGGGTCTCTTTCAAGGAGGGTACCTGCTCCTGCCGCACTGATAAACCCGCCGCCATTTCATGCCCGCCGAAAGTAAGCAGCATCTCCTTGCCGTATTCGAGAGCCTCGTAAAGGTTAAATCCCGGAATGCTCCTGCCCGAACCTTTCCCCAGGCCCTTCTCCAGGCTGATCATTATCACCGGCCGGTAATACTTTTCAGCCAGGCGCGAGGCCACAATCCCGATTACTCCTGGATGCCAGCCTTCGGATGCAAGGACGATAACTTTTTCTTCGGAAAGGTCCACCTGGTTCTGCACCATAGCCTCGGCCTGTTTCAGGATTCTCATCTCCAGGTTTTGCCTAGCCCTGTTCTCCTTATCCAGAAATGCCGCCGCTTCCCTGCACCGCTCCTCATCCTCCGCCAGGAGCAGCTCCACTCCCAGGTCCGCCCTGCCCAAACGCCCGCAGGCATTAAGACGCGGCGCCAGGATAAAGCCGGCCTGTTCCGCCGTAATATCTCTCCCGGCCGTGCCGCACACTTCCATGAGGGCTGCCAGCCCCGGGCGTTTCCCCTGCCGGAGCAGGGGAAGCCCTTCCTTGACAAGTATCCTGTTCTCGCCGCACAGGGGAACAATATCGGCAATCGTGCCCAAGGCCACCAGGTCCAGGTACTCTTCACACATTTTTTCATTCCCGAACATACAGGATACAGCCTGTCCAAGTTTAAACGCGACCCCCACGCCGGCCAGGTTAAACCAGGGATATTCTTCCCCGGCCAGTTTTGGATTGACCAGTGCCTGAGCCTTGGGCAAAATCGGCGGGGGCTGGTGATGGTCTGTAATAACCACATCCAATCCCAGCTGCGCAGCGTATTCCGTTTCTTCGACCGCAGAGATGCCGCAGTCGACGGTTAGGACCATCCCCGCTCCCCTGTCCCTTATTTCCTCTAAGGCCTGTTTGTTTAACCCGTACCCCTCGTCCAGGCGGGCAGGGATATAATAATCGACTTTACCCCCCAGCCTTCGCAAAAGCTGTACAAGAAGCGCAGTAGAAGTAATGCCGTCTACGTCATAGTCCCCGTAAATGCTTATGTGTTCGCTCTTCCTTACAGCTTCAAAAACCCTTTCCGCGGCTTGCTTCATACCCGGTATCTCCAGCGGGTCCCTCAAATCGTTAAAAGAGGCGTATAGATAAGCCCTCGCTTTCGCTGGAGAGTCAAAGCCCCTGTTAATTAGGATCCCGGCCGCAGTCGGGGAAATGCCCAGTTGGCTGGCCAAGTGCGCTGCTTTCTCGTTTTCGGTTTTGCCTACGCGCCAGATGCATTTTTCTTGCATGCTTATCTCCTGTTCCAAATATGTCGCTATGAAAAAAGAGACGGGCGTCTCTTTATTTATTCATTCGTCATTATTTATTCGCCGCTTGATTATCCTTCGTTCTCTGATTTCGCCTCAACAGCGGCTCCGGTTGTTGATTCCACCGCCGCCTCCTTTTTCTCTTCTTTTCCTTTAAGTCTCTCCAGTTCTTCTTCAAGCTTTTTGGCTTTCTTCTCAAACTCCGCCTTGTCATGGCTCAACTGCCGTATTTTCATCCAGGCGTCCACACGTTTAAACAACCCCAGAAAATAAAGGACCAGGGCGCCTGCCGCCGCCGCGCCCAGCAATACCAGGACCAGGGAAACAGAAAACGACCAGGTTATGAATTTTATAACTACCACTTCCGTATTCTGAACGGCAAAAATAGCCACCAGCAACGAAAACACCAGCGCGCTGATCAAATAAAACTGCATTCTCACCATCTCTCCCTTCTTCGTTCAATTATTTACCACTTAATTATTTGTTTAATTCGCTTTCGCTCTATCATAATCCTGCATTTCCCTGCAAACCCATAAAAAAGCCGCCGGCCAACACCGGCAGCCAGCAGTTTATAACTCAGGCGGTTTTTGCCTTCCCGTGTTCCTCCGGTTTGAACTGGTACCAGAGCGGGCTGGCCACGCAAATGGATGAATAGGCTCCACTTACCACCCCCACCAGCAAGGCCAGCGAAAAATTCTTGGTTGTCTCGCCGCCCAGGACCAATAGCGCTACCAGGACGAAAACAACGGCCAGCACAGTATTGATGGAACGGGCCAGGGTCTGGTTAATGCTGTTGTTGATCACTGCCTGGAGGCTTTCTTTACGCCTGTTTTTCAGATTCTCGCGGATCCGGTCAAAAATAACGATGGTATCGTTAATCGAATATCCGATGATGGTAAGAACAGCAGCAATAAACGAGCTGTCCACCTCAAACTGGAACAGGGAGAAAAACCCGATGGCCATAAAGGCGTCATGAAGCAGGGCCAAAATCGCGGCCACGGCAAACTTGAACTCAAAGCGGATGGTGATATAGATTATCTGCAAAATGGAGGCTATCACCAGGGCCAGAATACCGGCCCGTCTCAACTCGGCGCCGATAACGGGCCCAACCTTTTCGCTCCGGAGAAGGTCATATTTACCCAGTTTTTCTTCAAAAGCCTTGAGCACCTGCCCCAGCTTGTCCTGCTCAATTTCGACCGTCTTGATCACGATGCTGCCGTCCGAGGCCTCCTGTATACTGCTGTTTTCCAGGCCGAACTCGCCGAGGACCTGGCGAACTTCGCCCGTTTTGATACCGGCCTCGTTGAATTTCACCTGAATGAGCGAACCGCCCTTAAAATCGATTCCAAAGTTGAGCCCCTGTGTAAAAAGCGAAATCAACCCAATGACGATCAGCGCTGCGGAAATTATATACCATATTCTCCTTCTGCCAATGAAATCTATGCCGCTTCCTTTTATTCCGATAAAATCCATGCCAGTTTTCCTCCCCTAAGCCCCGTATAGTTTGGGGTTAGTAGCCACCCTCGAATCAGCCAGGGTTTTCAGCATATACCTGGTAAAGGTTATGGCGGTGAACATGCTGCTCAGGATACCGATGCTTAGTGTTACGGCGAAGCCTTTAATGGTTCCCGTTCCCAGGTAAAAAAGCACAGCGGCAGCAATCAAGGTCGTCACGTTGGCATCAAAAATCGTCCAGAAAGCCCTGGAAAACCCGGCATCAATAGCTGCCCGCAGGCTTTTGCCGTTTCGCAGTTCTTCTTTCAAACGCTCATAGATTATGATATTGGCATCAACGCACATCCCTACCGAAAGGAGGAAGCCGGCAATACCGGGCAAGGTAAGGGTGGCGTTGATCCCCGCCAGGATTCCAAGGACGATCAAGGCATAAAGCACCAGGGAGATGTTGGCTATAATGCCGGGAACCCGGTAGTAGAGCAGCATAAAAACCATGATGGCGACAAGTCCCCAGATACCAGCCGTCTTGCTTTTGACGATGGAGTCGGCTCCCAGGGTGGGCCCAACAGTTCTCTTCTCGATGATTTCCACCGGAACGGGTAGGGCGCCAGAACGTAAAAGGACCGCAATATTATGCGCCTCCTGCAGGTCCTTGTAACCTGTGATCCGCGCTCCTTCACCCTTGGTGATGGGTTCAATCACATAGGGAGCCTGCAGGATATCTTCATCAAGTAAAATGGCTATGATCCGCCTTTCATCACGCTTTCCGTTGACTTCGGGGTACTGGTTGACGAGCTGGGTGGTCACCTCGGCAAATTTCTGCGTTCCCTCCGGATTGAACTTGAGCCCCACGTAGAATTCACCGGTTTGCGGGTCTTTGCCTTCCTGGGCGTCCGCCAAATCCTTGCCGGTCAGCACTGTCGTCCCGTCAACTGTTTTAAACTCAAGCTGGGCTGTCTTACCAATTAGATTTATTGCTGTCTCAGGGTCTTTTACACCTGGAAGTTCAATCAGAATACGGTTTTCGCCTTCCTTTTGAATTACGGGCTCAGTCACACCCAATTTGTCAACCCTGTTGCGCATAATTGCAATAATCTGGCTAATCTCTTTATCGGTGACGGTCCCTTTGGCCTGCAGCCTGACCTGGACGCCGCCTTTAAGATCCAGTCCCAGTTTTAGGCTCTTTTTGAGAGGATTAACTGCCAGAATCGCCGCGCCGACTATTATTGCGGTAATCAGCAGCAACGCCACGACCTTACCCCACTTCATCTTCATGTCACCCCTTAAATATTGATGCTTTTAAGAAAATTCCACAATACCTGATTTATTATATTATCACCGGCAGTGCTTGTCAAATCTATTAAATGCCAGGATAGAAAGAACGAAATGCCTTACAACAGCCTGGCGTTATTTATGATAATGGAAAAGCGGGCGCTGAGAAAGGAAGCCGCACGGCGGCACATGAGCATCCTCTGCAAAAAAATTTCAAAGTATTCAATAACGGGCACAATGGCTGTTTCTATAACGAGGTACAGGGTAATCAACCGCTCGCTGCCGTTGATCACCAGGTCGGAATTTACTACCGCGTAATTTACCCTGTCATGTATATCAAACCGGGCGAAATCCGTATTGCGAACGCGGGAACGGTGTACATCCGTCTTGTCGGCCAGGACCAGGGCAGCAGTGATCAAATTAACTATTTGCCCTTCCTCTTCATCATGGTTTCCGATGGCCCCCATTACCAGGGCAATATCCTCGCAGGGCATTCCCAGCCTTT
Source organism: Peptococcaceae bacterium (assembly GCA_024655825.1). NCBI lineage: Bacteria > Bacillati > Bacillota > Clostridia > Eubacteriales > Peptococcaceae > Peptococcaceae bacterium. Next base: position 51,347 of record JANLFJ010000016.1, read on the forward strand.
TAAGGATGGAAAATGCGATCAGCGCACCGCTCTGGCTGTGATTGGAACGGCTGATCACGTTGCCTATGTCATGAAGATACCCGGCTATCGCCGCGAGTTCAGCCAGGGAAGGAGGATATTCCAACTTTTTCAGAATCTCCCTGGCGTTTTGTGAAACAATTTCCAGGTGCCGGAAACTGTGGTCAGTATACCCCATAGCTCCAAGGTGGCAGTTGGCCATTTCCACATAACAGTTTACTTCCGGATCGTTTTTAACCTCTTCAAGAGTAATCAAGCAACATCACCTGCAGCGCACCCAACTTAGCGTGTTATTACGATGATATGTTGTTCTTAAACCGCTTTTTTTATCCCTAATAAAAAAACGCAGCGAGCTGCGTTTTTGCACTATTTACTTTATTCGTTTTTCTCTGCCTGTTCGCCGGTTTTCTCCTCAATCTCTTTAGCTTTCTTGTTTTCTTTGCCTTTCTTCGACTTTTTGTCGTCGTCGTCATCGACCTTGACAAAACCGACAGCCGAACGCTGCATGGTAATTCTCAAATTAGGGGCTATTTCCAATACCATGGTCTCGTCAGTAAGGGATGTTATGGTCCCGTGTATCCCGCCGATGGTAACAATCTTATCCCCTTTTTCCAGGTTGTTAAGCAGCTCCTGGCGTTGCTTTTTCTGTTTTTGCTGCGGCCTGATCATCAAAAAGTACATCAGAGCAAAGAAGAGTAGTAACCAGATAAAACTACTGCTCGCTCCCTGCGGCATTTAACTTCCCTCCTTATTTTTTAGACAAGCTCAGTTGATATTATACCTCATTTGCAGCGTAATTACTATAAAATTCCTCCCTAAAATCCTTTAAAGAATCGCGGGATATGGCCTCTCTGATTTTTTCCATCAACCGCAGGAGAAAATAGAGATTGTGCAGGGTGGTAAGCCTTAGCCCCAGAATTTCGTTGACGTTAAAAAGATGCCTGATGTAAGCGCGGGTAAAAGTCCGGCAAGTGTAGCACCCGCAATCGGGGTCCAGGGGCGAGAAATCGTATTTATAGCGCGCGTTCCTGATGACCAGTTTGCCTTTCCGAGTGAAGACCGTCCCGTTGCGGGCTATTCTGGTGGGAAGCACACAGTCAAACATGTCTATTCCCCGCCAGACCCCTTCAAGCATATAATCAGGTGAACCAGCTCCCATGAGGTAACGGGGTTTATCCTCTGGGAGCAAGGGAACCGTTTCATCCAGCATTTCATACATCAATTCCTTTGGTTCCCCCACGCTCAGCCCTCCAATGGCGTAACCGGGGAATCCAAGGGAAACCAGGTCCCTGGCGCTCGCTCTTCTCAGTTCCGCGAAGACGCTTCCCTGAACAATGGCAAAAAGGGCCTGGTCATCCCGGTGATGGGCTTTCAAACACCTCTCGGCCCAGCGCGTTGTTCTTTCCATGGCCTGCTTTGCGTATTCGCGGTCGGCAGGATAACCGGCGCATTCATCAAAGACCATGGCAATATCGGGGCCAAGCGCCATTTCTATTTCCATCACCTTCTCCGGGGTGAACAGGTGCCGGGAACCGTCAACATGTGAACGGAATTCCACGCCCTCCTCCGTAATCTTGCGCAAATCGCCGAGGCTGAAAACCTGGAAGCCCCCGCTGTCGGTCAAGATTACCCCGGGCCAAGCCATAAAAGAGTGCAGGCCGCCCGCTTCCCTGATCAATTCATGCCCCGGCCGGAGATAAAGATGATAAGCATTACACAAAACTACCCTCGCCCCAATCTCTTCAAGCTCCCGCGGCGACATTGCCTTGACCGTGGCCTGGGTTCCGACGGGCATAAAAACGGGAGTATCCACAATCCCGTGCGGCGTGTTGAGTTTTCCCAGCCTGGCTGTAGACTGGCTGCATTTCTTGGTAAGCTGGAACTTCACGGCTGGCACCCGTTTTTCTCCTTCCGCTGCTTTTTAGATTATTAACATGGCATCGCCAAAACTAAAAAAGCGGTACTGTTCTCTCACCGCCTGGTCGTATGCCCTGAAGATATTCTCTCTCCCGGCCAGGGCGCAAACCAGCATCAGCAGAGTTGACCTGGGCAGGTGAAAATTGGTGATCAGCCCGCTTATCACCTTGAATTCATAGCCGGGATAAATAAAAATATCCGTGGAATTGAAGCCAGGCCTTATCTCTCCATGCGAAAACGCGCTTTCCAGGGCCCTGGTCGAGGTGGTCCCCACTGCAATAACTCGCCTTCCTTCGCGCAGAGCCCTGTTCACCGAACCGGCAGCTTCCCGGCTTATCTCGTAATCCTCCCGGTGCATCCTGTGCCGGGTTATATCCTCCGCTTTAACCGGCCTGAAAGTCCCTGTTCCCACGTGAAGAAGTATTTCCACCCACTCCGCGCCTTTTTCTTTCAGCTTCTCGATTAAACCCGGCGTAAAATGAAGACCTGCCGTGGGAGCAGCGGCGGAACCGGGATGCCTGGCATAAACCGTTTGGTACCGTTCGGGGTTGGCCAGCTTTTCATGAATATACGGGGGGAGCGGCACTTGTCCCAGGCGGTCCAGCCATTCTTCAAACACACCTTCAAACGAAAAATCAAGCACCCGCTCTCCCGGGCCTTTCATTTCCACTACCCTGGCGCTGACTTCCCCCGCGCCAAAGTATATGACAGCGCCCAATTTAACTCGCTTCCCGGGACGCACCAGGGCTTCCCATCGCTTTTGATCCAAACGTTTCAACAGGAGGACCTCGACCCGCGCTCCTGTCTCCTCCTTCACGCCAAAGAGTCGGGCGGGAATAACCCGTGTGTTGTTGGCAGCCAGCACATCGCCTTCTTTAATGTATTCCAGGATGTCCGTGAACCTGCGGTGTTCGATTTCCCCGGACGCGCGTTTCAGCACGAGCAGCCTTGACTGTTCGCGGTGAGGCAGCGGCTCCTGCGCGATCAGGCACGCTGGCAAATAGTAATCAAAATCAGCCAGTTTCATAACCGTTCTTCCCCAACTAGGCCCTCTGCTCTTACCGGGCCTGGTTATATGGTTTGACCTCCAGCCGCCCGTCATTCAGCCCCTGGTTGTAAAAATGCTCGATGATCCTCCGGTAGCCCACTCCCCGCGCGGCCATTCCCCACGCCCCCCACTGGCTCATGCCCAGGCCGTGCCCGTAGCCCCTGCCGGTGATGGTCACGGTGTTAAACACCTTGGGAATGGTTTTCATCCCTTCTGCTGAAACTACATAGTAATTATCATTGTTCCCATTGAGTTTCCCGGTAAAACCGTCGGCGTTGATCGATACCAGGTCGCTGGCCCGGTTAAAGACGTCCAGGGTGGCAAAAGCGTTCCAAACCTGGATGGTAGAATCAAAGGTGATGTTGAAAAGCGTGCTTCTTAAACCTAGAACAGAGCGGATGTTATCCTTAAAAAAGCTCTTTATCCCATTTGTTCCTATAATATCAAGCCGGGTAACCCGGCCCGACTGGGTTTGAACGGGAAGGTATTCCCGCGTGACGGGATCGACAGCCTGCCGGCTCACAGCCAGCTCAACGACCTGGCCCACGCTGACCTTTTCGCCGGGATTCTCCGCATTCCATTTCTTTAACACATCCAGCAGTTCCTGTCTCGAAAAAGTCTTTTCCCACTGGTAGCTAACCCCCGGCCAATCCCCGTACTGCGTGACCTGGGTGGCATAAGAATCTTCGGGTGTTGGAACTGGACGAATATAGGGAAGGTTATAAGACCAGACATTGACGGCGCTTTCCGTATAACCGCCGGCGTTGGCATGAAAAAAAGCCTGGATGAGCTTGCCGTCATAATAAATGACAAGCCCCCGGGTAGCGTCAACCGCCCTTTTTACCGGTTCGCCGCCCTGCAGCTCCGAGTCATAGCCGCCGTACACCTGCGACATCTGGGTTGTCTCGACATCGTAATTGAGATAAGGGTTCTCCTTCTTGTAAAAGGCATAAGTCCGCGAAGCGACGGCTTGGGCTTTATAAGCCTCTTCCGGGGCCCCTAGGCCCATTTCAGCTCCCACCACGCTGTAAAGGTACTGTTCCATATCGATTACATTTATTAAATATATTTTGCCGCCGAGGTTTTCTACTAACAGGTCTCCCCTGTACCGCTTGTTCTTATAGCGAAAAACGTTAAGCTGTCCCGCGTCCTTTTGCCGTAAGATGACCAGTGAGCTGAGCGCGCCCTGCACTGGGGACCCGTTATGGGAAACCTGAATATTGCCGTTGCCTTTGGGAGCGACAATCCAGGTGCCGGTATTTGCGTTTGAACTGATCACTCTTTGCGTTACATAATCCACAAGTTCATAACTGCCTTCGCTGACGGAAAAATCCGCAGAAGAAATGCCGGAAGCGAGGAGAACACGCAGCGAATTCTGAGGACAGGCAAACTGGGCTCCATAAATTGCAGAAGGCAAAGCGCAAAACAGCAAGCAGGCCAGGAGAAAGAGGAAAAAGGCAGAAACTGCTTTATCTTTTGTTATGATCCGCATTTCAACCCCCGCTCAATACTGTGATAAATCCCTTTCTTTTTTCGACAGTCTGCAACTTTTTTCCTTCCCGGCTTGCAATTTTCGCCCTGCCCATTTATTTACAGGTTACTTTTTACCCCCGTTACTGCCGCCACCGGAATCGTTTTGTTTACTGCTGTTATTATCTTCGCTTTGCTTACCGTTCCCGTTTTCTGCTTTTTTTCCTTCAACTTTCTTTTCTGTTCCCCTGTGCTGTTCTTCCGGCTGTTTTACTGTTTCAGTGCGCCTTTCTTTCGCCTCTTCCTGCAATTTCTTTTGTTTTTCTTCGAATTTTTCTTGCATTTCCCTCAGCTTATCCCTGTCCTGCCGGACCTTGGAAACCAGCTGGCCGGGAACACCTCCCGCCTCCCTGACAGCCCTGGCTATGCCGTTCTCCCTTATATCTTCGATCGATATTTCCATCCCTTCCTCCAGGGCTTCCATCATTATTACGTACTTGCCGGGGGAGACCCCTTTGGACCTGGCTGCGGCGCGTATTTCGGCAGATATTTCGATAGTTTCGACCTGGGCGGGAATATTTTTTTCTTCCAGAACTTCGATGACCCTTTGTTCAAGGTTCCCGGCTCCATCCGGCAGCCCTTTCTCGCTGCTGGCAGTGATCAAAACGATGTTCTCTTTGCCTGGAGCAAGGTATTTCTCTTTCACAGCCTCTCTGGCAACTGTTTCCACGGCCTGCTGTACAGGAACCCCGATTATATTCACTTTCTGCAGCAAACTAGCGCCTTCTTCATTCAATCCCAGGGCCTCCAGGACCCTCCCTCTGCTGTTCAGACCAAGTTCCAGGCTGGGATTGATGTCAACACCGATATAGGCCACAACCTGCTGCGGGCCTGTCAGAAGCAAGCCGGGCATGGCAGGTATTAATAAAACGAACAGGACAAAACTGGCCGCAAGTGCTGCGAAGAACTTCCAGGCATAAACACGCTTCCCGGCTGCAGGCAGGCAGTACTCTACCTCGCTTCCTACCTGGGGAAATGAAGATCTTGACCAGGGGACCCGCTGGAATTCCCCCTGCGGCGTCATAACCGTGATATACCCTTGGGGGGACGTTTCCATTACCAGTCCTTTTCTTTTCTCCGTCACTGCCTTCACCCCTTTAGTCCCCGCAGGTATTCCTGCAAAAAGTAATACTCGTCCATCAGGATGACGGTTAACGCGATGATATACTTGCGCTGCCTCTCCATTGTCTTGCGGCTAACCCCGACCGTTGGCTCAAGTTCTTTCAGCGGCAGCGATTTTGTCCGCTGAAGATGCCGGCGCAGCCCATCATTTTCGTAAATTTTCCGGGCAACCTGAAAAGCAGCTACCCGGGCGTCCTGGTGCTTTGGCGAAGCCTTTACCAGGTCCTGCAGCGTTATTCCAAAAGACTCAAGCCTTTTTTTATACTCCATAATTTCGCTGCGCCGCAGCTCGCTCATTTCCTGTTCAAAAATATCGTTTCGGGTCTTTTCCCAGGTAAGCTTATCAAGCTGTTGAATGCACCCCGGCCTATCCCCTTCTTCCTCAAAAAAGGACGACCAGGGTATTTCCCTTTGCTCTCTTTGTCTTTTACGAAAATAATCAATCATCCGCCTTTTTATTACAGATTCGGCAAAGGCAAAGAAAGAGCCTCCTTGACTGCGGTCATATTTATCAAGCGCTTCGTTGAAAGCCATCAAGGCCACGCTCGCTTCATCATCCACTCCCACGTGCACAAACCGCCTGCATACTTGCGAGGCGACCTTTAGAACAAAGGGAAGGTACCGCCGGATAAGGTCCTCCCTTTGCTGTGCCTGACCCTGCTGGACCATGTCTATAGCCTGGCGCAACTGATCGTCCAACATGATCACCTCTCACTTAATAATTTCGCGGCCAGTTACCGTTTTATGCGGGTCAGCGGCGAAAAACCAGGTTCAATAACAGGGTCAGCACCAGGCTGAGAATGATCGAGGTGACCAGTGGAAAATAAAAAGTGAAATTTCCTTTGCGGAAAATAATGTCTCCCGGAAGACGGCCGATCCCGCTTATTTTGCTTATCGCCAGGAGAAACAGCCCCATCAGAACAATAAAGGCACCCAGGCTAATCAATACCCTGGCCATTCCGGAAAAATCGTTCATTCTTTCATCCCCCTATTGCTTTTTCAGCTCCTGATTTTTGCCTGCTTTTTTCAAAGGCAGGTGCCTGTCCCTTTCGCTGTAAATACACCCGCAGTACTGCTGGCGGTACATCTGTTCTTCCCTGGAAATCCTGACCCCTTCACGGTAACCGGGCCGGAAATCGTGATAATAAAATGGAATGCCCATCTCCTCACCGGCCGCCTCCCCGATGTCCTTTATCAGGTCGTGTTTCTGCATGGGGCTGACCAGAAGGGTTGAAGAAAAAGCGTCAAAACCTCCTTTTTTGGCAACCCGGGCGGCTCTTCGCAAGCGCATCCCGTAGCAAATACGGCAGCGGTCTCCTTCCCGGAACGACACGCCGCGCAGGAACTCGTCCAGCTCGTACTCGCTGTCGATTATTACGGGAAGACCCGTCTTCTCCACGTACTGTTCAAAGGTTTCCAGCCGTTTTCTAAACTCGGTGTACGGGTGAATATTGGGGTTATAAAAATACCCCGTAAGGTCATGCCCCTGCTCTGTTAACTCTTTGACCGGGAAAATGCTGCACGGCCCGCAGCAGGCATGCAGTAATATTTTCAAAGCAGTCCGCCTCCTACCACAGCGTTAAATTGGGATCCTCGTTTTTATCATAACTGATATTCAGGTGCCGGTAGGCAAGAGGGGTGGCTACCCTTCCCCGCGGGGTACGCTGCAGGAAACCGATCTGCAGCAAAAACGGCTCGTAGACATCCTCAATCGTTACCGTTTCCTCGCTGATGGAAGCAGCCAGCGTTTCTAATCCCACCGGACCTCCTCCGAATTTCTGGATTATGGTGAGCAGCATCTGGCGATCAATGGCATCAAGGCCGAGATGATCCACTTCCAGCAAATCCAGCGCTTGGTCGGCCAGCTGGCTGGTGATGACCTTCTCTCCCTGGACCTGGGCAAAATCCCGGACCCTTTTTAAAAGACGGTTGCCGATGCGGGGAGTTCCCCGGGAACGCTTGCCGATTTCCAAAGCTCCCAAGGGATCAATCCCTATCTTCAAAATGCGGGCCGCCCTTTCTATAATTGTAACCAGGTCTTCCTCCCGATAAAAGTCCAGGCGGCTGACGACACCGAACCTGTCTCTTAAAGGGGCGGTGAGGTTTCCGATCCTCGTGGTGGCTCCCACCAGGGTAAACGGGGGCAGTTCAAGGCGGATCGAGCGCGCGCTGGGTCCTTTGCCGATCACTATATCCAGGGCAAAGTCCTCCATCGCCGGGTAAAGGACCTCTTCCACCGCGCGGTTAAGGCGGTGGATCTCATCGATAAACAGGATATCACGCGGCTGAAGATTGGTCAAAATGGCAGCCAGGTCGCCGGGGCGTTCAATGGCGGGCCCTGAAGTTGCCCGGATCTGGGCTTCCATTTCCGTGGCGATGATATAGGCCAGGGTTGTCTTTCCCAAACCCGGCGGACCATAGAGCAAAACATGGTCGAGCGCCTCTTTCCTCTGTTTTGCTGCTTCTATGAACACGGCCAGGTTTTCTTTAACCTTGTCCTGCCCGATGTAGTCCCGCAAGCGGTGGGGCCTCAGCTTTTGCTCATCTGCTTCCTCTTCCGTCACGGCCGGTGTGATTATTCTTTCTTCATTCATGGTTTCCTCCAGAACTTAATATTTTGCCAGTGATTTAAAGGCTATACGCAGCAGCTCCTCAACGGATTGCTTACCCGACGAGGGATCGGGAAACGGTACGGCTTTCTGGGCTTCAGGCAGGGTGTAGCCCAAGGCCAAGAGAGCAGCCACAGCTTCCTCTCTCGCCTCGGCAAAGGACTGGGCTGTCCCCGGCCCGGCGTACTCCAGCATTTCCTGTTTCCCGACCTTATCCTTCAGTTCAAGAATTATTCTTTCGGCTGTTTTTTTCCCCACTCCCGGTATAGCGGAAAAAACCGCAGCGTCGCCAACCAGAATTGCCCTCTTCAGTTCCGGCACCCTTAATCTGGAAAGGATCGCCAGGGCCAGTTTGGGTCCAATACCGGAAACGGACATCAGCATGACAAAGAATTCTTTTTCTTCAGAACTGAAAAACCCGAAAAGACTTAAATCATCTTCTCGAATATGAAGGTACGTATAAAGAGCGATCTCCTCCCGCAGCGGAGGAAGAGATTCCCAGGTAAAGGCCGGAACAAAAATGCGGCAGCCCAGCCCGCCAGTCTGGACAACCACATAGTTTGTTCCTTTGGCAACCAGCCGGCCTTGTATAAATTCCAGCAACATTCTCACCCTTTCGACACCAACTTACAGTCAACGCAAAACCGAATGAAAAGAGTGCCCGTGACAGATGGCCACGGCCAGGGCATCAGCCGCATCGTCAGGCTTGGGTATTTCCGGGAGGTTAAGAATCGCTCTGACCATGAACTGCACCTGCTGCTTTTCCGCCCTTCCGTAGCCGACCACCGCCTGCTTCACCTGCAGCGGCGTGTATTCGAAAACAGGTAAACCTTTCAAATGCGAAGCCAAAATGATAACACCCCTGGCCTGCCCCACCACCAGCGCAGTCTTCAAATTCTTATTGAAGAATAATTCTTCAATAGCCAAGTGCTGCGGTTTAAAATTGTCGATAACACGGTTGATTCCCAAAAAAATCTCATAGAGTCTCTGCGCTGCGTCCTTCTCCTTTGCGCTCCTAATAACCCCGTATTCAATGGGCATAAAACTGCTCCCTTTTTGCTCCAGAACCCCATAGCCGGTGGCGGCTGTGCCCGGGTCCACTCCGAGAATAATCATCTTTTCCTCTCCATCTCTATCGCGGCGCCCATCCATTTATTCTCCGTTTACAGGGGATTATCCTGCTGTCGGAGCAAATAAAAAAGAGGCTTCCTGCTTCCTGGGCAAGGCCTCTTTTTATTCATCCAGGCTGTCAAGCGTGGCAACCAGTTCATCCCAGTCAATAAACTCAAAGGCGCTGTTTTTAATTTTTTCCTGCAATTCAGCCGGCAGATCAACAATCCTGATCCCGGTTTCCTGGACGATCCCGCCTTCCGTACCAACCCTTGACGGTCCCAGGTACACCGCTATCTTTTCGCCTGTCCCGTCAGGAGCAAGATGCCATCGTTTCCTGTGCAGGGGACACAGTCCGGGTTTAATTTGCCGGAGTACGACTTTACTTCCCTGCCAGCTCACTTCCCATCCCGCTTCTTGCGGGTACTTGATTTTCAGTTCGTCCTCCGACAGATTATTAAGTTCGGCCCTCGCCGCTCCCTCGAGCAGCGATTCATCCCCGCAGGAAAGCTCAAATTTCCGGCAGAGGGAATACTCATCCTTTATGTATACCGCCGTCCCGGGCCCAATAACATTGGACCTTACAGGAAGCGCCGCGACCTGCCCTCTGCCTTTATCCTCCTGCGGCAGGGCGGTCATATAACGATAGAACGCGAAAAAGCTGAGGCCAGCAGCCAAGAAAAGCCAGAAATAAAGGTGTTTGTATTGTTTCCAGGACATAAACTTACCTTCCCAGTATTATCCATAACTATTACCCATAGCATGACCAAATGCTCGAAAAAGTATACACATTACCTAAATCCCGGCCATCAGTTCGTCCGGTATTTCAAAATTGGTATAACTGTTCTGGACATCATCATGCTCATCAAGACGCTCCATCAGGCGTAAAAGAAGCCTTGCCTGCTCAGGGTCCTTTACTTCCACCGTGTTTTTGGGAATCATTGTGATCTCGGCGTCCTCAGAGGCTATCCCTTCCTTTTCCAGCCCTTCCTTCACGGACTGGAAGTCTTGCGGGGAAGTGATGATTTCTACTGTCTCGTCATCACCGGTCCTGATATCTTCCGCACCTTTGTCCAGCGCCAAGAGCAGCAAATCGTCCTCAGACAAGCTCAGTCCTTCCTTATTGATTGTAAGTACACCCTTTTCTTCGAACATCCAGCTGACGCAGCCCGTTTCACCCAGGTTTCCTCCGTTTTTTGAAAAAATGTGGCGTATCTCTCCGGCTGTCCTGTTCCTGTTATCCGTAAGAACACTTACCATAATGGCGGCTCCGCCCGGCCCGTAGCCTTCATAAACAAGCTCTTCCAAATCACCGCTTTCCTGTCCGCCTGCCCCCCGCTGTATGGCTCTTTGGATGTTTTCATTGGGCATGTTGGCAGCCTTGGCCTTCTGAATAGCTATCTTTAAACGGAAATTGGCTTCAGGGTTAGGGCCTCCAATTTTCGCCGCGACAATCAGCTCCCGCCCCAGTTTTGTGAACGCCTTCCCTTTTTGTTCGTCCTGCTTACCTTTCCTGTGCTTTATGTTCGCCCACTTCGAATGGCCGGACATATACAAAAAACCTCCCTTTAAAATTATAAAAAACTTCTATTTCAAGATAAAAACCTTCACCGACCGGCGCCCCCATCGTAAAGCCTCGTCCCTGGTTTCAAAAAACAGGTCAATGCGGTTTCCTCTGATGGCGCTGCCAGTATCAAGGGCTGCAGCATAACCGTAGCCGTCAACATACAACCGTGTACCCAGGGGTATTACACGGGGATCAACCGCTGCAATTCCCCTTGACGGCCATACATCCGTAGAGGTTCGGCTGCCCGTATGCGTATATCCCGTCGCCTTCATCTCAAGCATTTCCTTAAATTCTATAGAGTTACCGCCCCTGGAAACTGTCGTCAGTGTGCCGACTGCCACCACCTGTCTGACGGGTTTCCTGACCTGCACACTCTCGATCAATTTGCGCGCCGTCTCTTGACCATCTTCCAAAATCACCTCATAAACACGCAATTCCAGCCCGGGGATTCCTTTTTGGAGAATACGCTGTTCGCCTTTATATAAACTGTTATCCGGCACTTTTTCAATAGGAAAATCAATTCTCTTTTGTTCCGAAACGCTTTTCTTTTCAACCAGAACGGTTCTTGTCGGTGGATCAACCTGCACAGTCATGTCGCTTTTCGCGCTGCCGGGTACAATTATTGCTTGATTATCGTTAATCACTGGCGGTTCTCCATTTTTAGCCAAAAGAAAATACCCCGCAATCACGAAAAAAAGGGAGGCCGTTATTAATAAGGTGCCCTTTTGGTAAGGCTTCAAAGCTGTGTCACCTCCATGTAAGGAGTTTCGACAAAGGCGGTTGAATTCCTCCTCTTCATGCCTTTGCCTCGTTTGCGTGTTTTCATGCCGCTAAAAGAAATTGACCTGCCGGCTAATCCTAACAAGTCAACCAGTTTACCTCTTGGTTTTCCCAGGTTCTTTAATGATTTCTTTCAAATGATCAACCGCGCGCTGAAAATTTTCTCTAAACAGCGTGAGCTGTTCCTCCCGGCCGGTATGGATATAATCAATCAGGTACACATAGGTGGAAGCCAGTTGCCCTAAACTTTCCGAAAGGTCATTTCTTCCGAGCTCCTTGGCCTTTATCCCGTATTCGGATATTTGTTCCCAGATGGTTCTGGCCAGTTTTATATCTTTCATTTCAATAGCTTTGTTCGTCATTTGAACAGTATTATCAAGTAAGTTAGAAAGCGCTTCCGGGTTGTCTGCCTTCTGCCCGCTGCAGCCTGCCAAAAAGAGGTGTAACAAAAGGAGAAGCAGCAAAACGGAGCTGGACTTTTTCATGGTTTCACTCCTCGTTCACCAGGTTAAATATAGTATTGGACACTATTTCCTTGTTTAACCATCCTCGGTCATGATTAGAAACAAGAAAACAGGTTTCCCTACTATTATATATTATATGTCTTAACGCTGAAAGTTCTATTTTGAGACTGGCGATTTTTCCTCAGTTGAACCGCGGAAGAACAATTTCAAATTCTGTTCCCTTGTCAAGTTGCGAGGAAACATTAATTTTTCCGTGGTGGTTCTCTATAATCGAGTAACAAACGCTTAAACCAAGTCCTGTGCCGTTTTCCTTTGTAGTGTAAAACGGGTTGAATATCTTTTGCATCTGCTCGCCGGTCATTCCGGAACCGGTATCTTCCACCTTGATATAGACATTGTTCTGGTCATATTCAGTTATCAGTTTTAGAATTTTGACCTTGCTGCCCTGCATGGCATCAATACTGTTCAAAACAATATTAACAACAACCTGCTTGATCTGATCATAATCGCACAGGATATTGGGCATATCCGGCGCCAGTATCAAGTCTATCCTGATGTTGTTGCTCATACAATGGGCCTCCAGCAGTATGCTGATGTCCTCCATCGTGCGGTTAATATTGTGCATTGTCAGCTTGGGCTTCACAGGTTTGGCAAACTGCAGAAAATCCTTTAACAGGCTGTCTACCCGCTCGATCTCTTGATCGATTAACTCCAGGTAGTTCTGCATTACCATCTTGTCTTTCATCAACTGGTATTTATAAAGCAGCTGCACCAAGCCCTTTATTGTGGTCAAAGGGTTACGCACCTCATGGGCAATCCCCGCAGCCATCTGGCCAATCGCGGCAAGTTTTTCCCTTTCCTGCAGTTTTTGTTTTTCCACCTGCATCTGTCTTTCCAATTCCATGGAAGAGTTAACAAGCAAGCCTATCACCCAGATAAAACTCAAATAGATAAACATGTAATCAAACTCAAACCTTTTTCCCATTCCCTGGTTTATCAGAATGACAGATGTGGTCATAAAAGCGGTCAATACTGTATAAAACATGGAGTACCGCAGCGCCATGATCACCGTAGGCAGGGCAATGATGATTTGTATTGACGGGTTTTGCGTTTCCACCATTAGTTTTGCCGCCATGTACAGGTAAAGCAAGCGGAAAATGACCTCAGCCTTTGAAGGTTTTGTGTCTCTTCCACTGTAGTATAGGATAATGCTGTAAATAAGAGCGATGGATATGTTTACAATCAGCGGGCTGTACAGGCCGAAATCAAAACCTTCCGGTTGTTCTTTTTTAATAATGAGAATGCAAATAAACGCCAGGTAAACGTATTCGACAACAAAACTAAACTGTCTTATCCGGTTTAAAGAGTATCCTCCTTTAAAAAACCTCACAGGAACCTGTCCTCTTTTCATAATTTCTGGAGGGACTCCATTAATATTTGTTTTTAATACTAACCCATTAATTACCGTTAATCAATATAAACAAAAAAACTAAGGCCTTCTTGTCGAATCAAGAAGAACTTAGTCAGAATTCCTGGCGGCGACATACTCTCCCAGGCCACCAGGGCCAAGTACCATCTGCGCTGAAGGGCTTAACTGCCGTGTTCGGGATGGGAACGGGTGTTTCACCTTCGCTGTGGCCACCAGGAATATCTCAAATCGTGATGCGCTTGTCTCTTGTTCTTTCAAAACAGCACAGGGGAATGTATACGTAAGACACCTATTTGTTCGAGGTCAAGCCCTCGGCCTATTAGTACCGGTCAGCTCAATCCATTACTGGACTTACACCTCCGGCCTATCTACCTGTTCTTCTTACAGGGGCCTTACCAGGTTTGCCCTGTGGGAAATCTCATCTTGAGGTGGGCTTCGCGCTTA